>CASQEL010000153.1 GCA_949427775.1 uncultured Desulfovibrionaceae bacterium | reverse complement strand
CGGGCAGCGCCTGGACCGCTGGCTGGCCAAAACCCTCCCCCTCCTCCCCGCGCGTCCGACCGGAACTCCCGAAACCGGCCGTTTCTCCCCGCGACAATACCGACGCCTTGCGCGGACCGGACGTTCCCCGACCGCTCCGGCCCGAACGTCGGGGGAAATACGTCAATCCCTATGACAGGAGCATTCCCTACCAGGGAGATGTCCACCGAAACTATAAATATGGCAAAAAAAATCCGTACCAGCGCCATTGAATCCTGAGCCCGCGGACGCTCGCTCTGAGAAAAACCGTCCGCGGGCCGTCCCTTCCCGGTGCCGGCGGCATGCGGCAAGTCCTGCCCAGTGCCGTTTTTTATTTATATATTTATTTGAAATAAAAAAATATTTTTTTTTGGAACATTCCTTGAATAGATAGGGGCGCAAGGAGTGTCATCATGCAAATTATTCCTTCCAAGAATTCTTCCTCCCCTCTCGGCGACGAGCTGTTTTCCCAGGCGGGCCTGGAAACCAGCGTGGGGGAAGCCTTTGCCGAATACCTCCAGTCGTATTTCGAGGCCCTCGGCGATGTGGCCGCAGGCAAGGAATCGTCCGTTCAGAACGCTCTGGATACCAATGCGCCGCTTGCTGAAGCCCCCTACAGCCGGAACACGCTCAACGGCGTCACGTATACTATGGATGAAGTCTGCTTCACCAAGCAGGAACTGGGCGAATTGCGCCAGAATCTGGTCAACGCCGGAGCTCCGGAAGAGTCTTTGAGCGAGTTCGACAAGCTGGCCCAGCAGCCCGACGGCGCGACGCTGGGCCAGGTCGTTTCCAGCCTGCAGGGCAACACGCAGGCTCCGGCGCTGAGCGAGGAAGAGCGCGACGCCATCAAGGGTCTGACGGACAGAATCGATCCCACGGGCGCGTTGGGCGAAACGGTCATGGGCCACCTGGAAAAGGGAGAATCCCTCGAAGCCTGGAACGCGATTTCCCGCGCGTTGCATCAGTTGGGCCCCAACACCACTGTTTCGCTGCACAAGGACGAAATTGCAACGCTGTCCAAGGCATTGGGGATTTCGGATGCCGCCATGCAGAAGACGCTGTCCGCGTTCGGACCGTACGGCGCGCTTGAGCTGACCGGCGCCGACGCCCAGCGGCTGATGAATCCCATCCAGCATGATCTGATGTCCCGTAAGGGAGGACAGGAAAAGCTGGAGGCCGCTCTGGACAAGACGCTGAGACCCATTCTGCAGAAGGCCAAGGATCGCATGGAGAGCGAGCGCAAAGCGACCGCCCACAGCGACCGAAGCGCCGAGCAGAGCAAGGTGATGATCGAACGCACGGTCAAGACCCAGGCCAACCAGACTATCGAAGGCGCGGCCGTGGGCGACGCCAGAGACGCGCTGCTCAAGAGCGGCGACCTTGCCGATCAGTTGCAGAACATGCTCAAGGATCAGGCCCAGAACAAGGCGCATCCGCAGGACGCCGCGCAACAGGGCGTTGATCAGCAGCTGCAGCAGCACCGGCAGGGCGGCATGGGCATGCGGGACGGCAAGTCCCACGACGGTATGCCGCAGTCCGGCAAGTCCAAGTCGGACCCGTTGCTGGGCAAGATCGACGTCCGTCCTTCCGCCGTGACCGCCACGACCTTCGCCAACCCGCTGCAGGCCGCCACCCAGCAGATGCATGCGGGCAAAACGGCCGACACCCAGCAGATTTCCCGCCAGGCGGCCTCGCAGGTGGAACAGGCCATGTTGAGCGCCCTGCGCGACGGCACCAAGCGCCTGGAACTGCAACTGGACCCCTCGGATCTGGGCCAGCTCTCGCTGATCCTCACCGCCCGCAACGGCGAAATCAGCGCCACCATCCGTACGGAACGCACGGAAACGGCGGAAATGATGCACCGCCAACTGGACATCATCCGCGCCAATCTGGAACAGCAGGGCATCAAGGTGGACAAGCTGGAAGTGCAGACCCAGCTTGCCGACAACAACCAGCAACAGTGGCAGGGCCTGAACCAGCACAACGCTCAGCAGGAAGAACATGCCCGCCGCGAACAGATGGAACGGCTGCGTATTCTCAGAACACTGCGTAATTCCAGCGATATTTCGGGAAAGACGCTTTTGGAACAGGGTGTGCAATTATCCATGCAGTCGGCAGGAAATGCCGCCCAAAGTCTCCACATCATCGCGTAATCCGAGGTAGTCATGTCAAGTTCCGCTCTGATTCAAAGCCAGCTCACCAATACGAACAACGAGTTTGGGCAGGCCCTGGCCAAGCAGAAGGGAAGCGCCCTGGACAAGGATGCCTTCATGCTGCTGCTGGTCACCCAATTCAAATATCAGGACCCGCTCAATCCCATGGAGGACAAGGAATTTATTGCCCAGTTGTCGCAGTTCTCCAGCCTTGAGCAGCTTATGAACCTGAACGAGAGCATGACCGGCCTGACCGACGCCACCAACTCTCAGCAGATGATCAACGCCACATCCTTCATCGGCAAGGAAGTGGCCGCCTACGGCACGACCATCAGCAAAAAGACCACCAAGAACGCCACAACCGGTCAGGAAACGACGAAGGTTTCCACCTACCGTTACGCCATCGGCAGCGAAATGGGCGCGGGCACCATCAACGTGTACGACTCCAGCAAGCAGTTGGTGTACTCGGAAACGCTGCCCGCAAGAGCCGCCGGCACATACAAGTTCGAATGGAACGGCAAGTACAGCGACGGCAGAAACGCGCCGGACGGCGTGTACACCATCGGCCTGAGCTGCAACGATCCCAACGGCACCGCGCTCCAGACCGACGTGATGATCGACGGCAAGGTCGAAGGCGTGGTTACCGAAAACGGCGTCACCTACCTGCAACTGGACGACGGGCGCAACGTGCCTCTGGCTCAGGTGCGCATGGTGGGCAATGAAGGGGCCATCGGCGGCATGCTCGGCGAGAAGAACGAGGACAAGGGTGACGGCAATGGCGGGAACAACGCTGGTGGAACCGGCGGCAATGAAAACGACGACAGTGGCGGAACCGGCGGCAGCGGCGGCAGTGAAAACGCTGATGGCGGCGGAACCGACGGCGCGCCCAGCGCATAGGAACGGTCCCGAACCGTGGATCCCTTTTTGAGACTTGAATAAAAATAAAAATATTTCCTCAAGGATATACGGAGGTTGTCATGGGTCTTTCAGCAAGCATGTGGACGAGTGTTTCCGGCCTGCTCATGCACGGCGAAAAGATGAACGTCGTCGGCAACAACATCGCCAACGTGAGCACGCTGGGTTTCAAGGCGCAGCGGATGGACTTTCAGGATTTCGTCTACAACAACAGTTTCAGCGCCGCCGGGACCACCCAGATCGGCCGCGGCGTAAGCGTGGCCGCCGTGTTGGGCGATTTTTCCCAGGGGTCGTTTGAAACCACCAACGACGCCACGGACCTCGCCATCTCCGGACGCGGATTTTTCCAGGTGAAGCACCCCAACAGCGATCAGGTCTGGTACACCCGCGCCGGGGATTTCCGCTTCGACAAGGAAGGCTATCTGCAGAATCCCCAGGGATACAATCTCCAGGGCTGGAAGATCGACAACCGCGACAACCCCAGTCTGGCCACGGGCTCCGGCGGCAACACCATCACCACGGGCATCCTGCGCATGGGCAGCCCCACGGACGTCAAATTCGATACCTGGACGGTGCCGCCCAAGCAGACCACCAAGGTCACCTTTGAGCAGTATCTGAGCACTCAGGGCGGCAATGACAAGGCCGTGTCCTCCACCAATCCCGCATTTTCCCTGCTGGAAACCTGGGACGGCTCCAAGACGGTGAAGGATCCCAGCGTGCCGCCCATCGCCAGCACGGGGTACGCCACAACCGCCACCACCAAGATTTACGACGAAGCGGGAGCGGCCCACACGCTGACCACCTATTTCGACCAGGTCAGCTCCGACAAGATAGCGGGACTGCCCAACGGTTACCAGGTTTACGAATACATGGTCACCATCGATCCGTCCGAGGACAACCGGACCTATGGCGGCACCTATAATCCGCAGACGGGACAACTCACTGACGCCAAGAGTTTCAAGGATACGAAAATGGCCGGGGTGATGATGGTCGGCCAGTTGATCTTCGACGGCAGCGGCAACCTGGTCAATCAGACGGCCTACACCTATAATGCCAACGTAAAAAATGACCTTACTCCCGATGGTAATGGAATGATCAGCATGCCCGACCAGGATCCTTCGCTGCTGACCAGTTGGCAACCGACCCAGATATCCAGCACGGGCCTGCCGGTCTTTACCGCCAACTTCTCCGGCATGCCCTTCGCCAACAGCGTGCAGCAGAAGCAGCCCGACGGCGCTGAAAAGTTCAACCAGAAGGACTCCAGCAGTTATCTTGTTGAATTCGACCTGGGAATTTTCAATACCGCGGGGAACGACTGGAACGAGACTATTGCCCCAAGCAAAAACAGCATAGATTCCATGAGCAAGGTATATGATAAGGATGGGAATCTGCTCACTACGGTAACGGTAACTGATGGTGCTACCCCGCCCAATGTATTACGAACTGCCACTTTTGACGGCACCTATAGCGACATGGTTGCACAAGCAAATGTGCAAAAAGGGGAAAAGATAGGTACGAAGTATGTTGTAAAAACAGATTACAGTGAGCTGGCCACCATCCCCAATGATGCCACCAAGCGCAGCGACACGCCGTCCAAGGCCACCGGCAGCGGCAACAGCACCATGACCTCGCTCCAGAACGGCTACGCTTCCGGCAACCTGAACAACTATACAGTGGACCAGGCAGGCATTCTGTACGGCATCTACTCCAACGGCGTGACCATGCCGCTGTACCAGATCGCCATGTACGACTTCACCTGCACCGAAGGGCTGCGGCGCGAGGGCGGCAACCTGTTCTCGGCCACGATGGAGTCGGGCAACCCCAAGGTGGGGCTGGCGGGAGAAAACGGCTTCGGCACCATCCAGGGCTACTCCATTGAACAGTCCAACGTGGACATGGCCCGCGAGTTCGTGCAGATGATCACCACGCAGCGCGGCTTCCAGGCCAACTCCAAGGGCATCACCACCGTGGACCAGATGCTGGAAACCGTCATCTCCATGAAGCGGTAAAATATTCCTTCACTCCTTGCCACACGGCGTCGGTTTTGCACAGCCGACGCCGTTGTTTTTTTCCATCCTTCCCGCTCTCCCGGAGCTCTTCCTCCACTGCCCGGGCAGCATCACTCGCTATTTCGGAAAACATTGCCTCCGCCGCGGGAAAAAACAGCCGTTCGGATTCCCGCTCGGCGCATTCTCCGCGCACGGGAGGGGCACTGCCTGAAAAAACAGCGTGCCGCCGATACGACGCGCCCACCGCCCGCACCAGCGGCACGAAAAAAACCGCCGTTCTTCCCTTGTCCGGCGGCGTCTCCGGCCGCGGACAGAAAAACCCTGCCGCTTTCTCCCGCTCCGCACGCCGCCCGTCCTGTCCGGAGCATGTTGACACTGTACCTTTTTGCCCGCCCGCCGCGTCAGATTTTGCGTATTTTTTCGGTCGGGCGCCATAAAAGCACACTTCCTCAAAACACACTCATCTTCCTTGCGGGCAAACAAAAATTCTCTAGTATTGCATAACACAAAATACTTCGTATTTTGCGTCAAGATCATTCGCCGA
>CASQEL010000152.1 GCA_949427775.1 uncultured Desulfovibrionaceae bacterium | reverse complement strand
TTCCCGCTTTTCACCAAGGCGCTGCGCGACTGCGGCTACTTCCCCACCGATCTGGACGAGCCGTTCACCAACCTGCTCACACAGGGCATGGTGCTCAAGGACGGCGCCAAGATGTCCAAATCCAAGGGCAACGTGGTGGATCCCACGCTGATGATCGACAAGTACGGGGCCGATACCGTGCGTCTGTTCTGCCTGTTCGCCGCGCCGCCGGAACGGGATTTCGACTGGTCCGACACGGGCATCGAAGGCGCGTCGCGCTTCCTGCACCGCGTCTGGCGGCTCTTTGCCGAGGAACGGGAATATCTGTCTCCCATGGCCGCCTGCGCGGCCACGGATGCCGACGCCGCCACTCCGGCCGCCCGCGATCTGCGCCGCAAGGAGCATCTCACAGTCAAAAAAGTCCAGGAGGACATCGGCAATCGTTTCCAGTTCAACACGGCCATTGCCGCCATCATGGAACTGGTCAACGCCATGTACCTGGCCCGGGAAGAGCTGCGGGGCGCCCCCGGCGGCCGGGCGGTGTTCTCCTCGGCCATGGCCACGGTGCTGACCCTGCTCTGCCCCGTGACCCCCCACCTGTGCGAAGAACTGTGGGAGGATTTGGGGCACAAGGATTCCGCCACCGCCCAACCCTGGCCCCGGTGGCAGGAGGAAGCCACCCGCCGGGACGTGCTGACCGTCGTGCTGCAGATCAACGGCAAGTTGCGCGGCAAGCTTGAAGTCCCGGCGGGCGCCTCCAGGGAAGACATGGAAAAACTGGCGCTGGCCGAGCCCAACATCATCCGCCACCTGCAAGGCCTCACCGTGCGCAAGGTGGTGGTGATTCCCGGCAAGCTGGTGAATATCGTCGCGAACTGAAAAAACGGGGGGAAGGGAGTTTTCTGAAAAAAACTTCCTTCCCGCCCCTATCCCCTCTCCCCTTCCGCAAAAACTTTTACCGACGGACGCGGACAGGCAGCGTCGCCAGGGAACATCCGCCGCAAGAAATTCCGCAGCAAGGTATGGTTCAACCCGGATTTTATTTCTGCGTCTGCCCGG
Organism: uncultured Desulfovibrionaceae bacterium; assembly: GCA_949427775.1. GTDB lineage: Bacteria > Desulfobacterota > Desulfovibrionia > Desulfovibrionales > Desulfovibrionaceae > CASQEL01. The sequence continues at coordinate 4,607 of CASQEL010000152.1, read as the reverse complement.
ACGGACGGCTCATCAAGGAGCATATAGAAACCTGTCTCGCGGGTCTGCCTGATCACGGCCCGGGCCGGGAACGCCATACCTATTGGGGCGACGAGGAACTTCCCCCGCAGTTCTGGGAACAACTGACCCTTCAGGGGCTGTTCGGCACATCTCGCGTCGTGACGATCCGCAATGCGCAGAACATCCCCGCCGCCGTATGGAAACGGCTTTCCGCCGCCTTGGGCGTCCCCAATCCCCAATGTCTGCCCATATTCTGCCTGGAAGTGGCCTGGGAAAAGAAACAACCGAAAATTCCCGCCCATATCGCCAAACTCCGCTGTCTGACATTTGCGGACAGGCAGAAATGGATCTGGCGTTCTCCGGGGTTGGATGAGCGCAGCCTGAAAAAACATGTGCAGCTCCGTGCCCGGGTTTTGGGATTGACCTTCGCGCCGGGCGCGCTGGAAACACTCTGCGCGGGCGTGCCGCCGGACGCCAACGCTGTGGAAAACGAGCTGCAAAAACTGGCTCTGGCCGCCGGTTCCGACCCTGTGACGCAGGAAATGGCCGCTTCGGCCGGGTACGTGCCGGAATACAACATTTTCGCCTTTATCCGGATGATCCAGGCAGGCAACGTGCCCGGAGCATGGCAGGAAGTACGCCGCGGGCAGAAGGACGGCGACGGTCTGCTGTTTCCGTTCCTGAGCATGCTGCTGCGCGAGGCGCGTCTGCTCTGGCAGATCCGCGCCGGAGAAAACGTGCGCCTGCACCCCTCCGACGCTACGGCCAAGCAACAACTGGCCGCCCGTCTGGGGCACCGGGGATTGACCCGCCTGTTCGATCTGATTCTGCGGGCGGAACTGTACGTCAAGTCGGGCGAACGCCGGCCGGATCAGGCGCTGGAAGCCCTGATTGCGGATCTCATACGCCTCTTCCGCCCCGCCGGGCGGAAGTAATCCACAGTGTCATGGCATGTCTTTTTTGCGACGCAAGCGCGCGTGCAGCCCGGCGCGAGGTGTTTCGGACGCCAAAATCGGTTTGTCCATATGTGAAAGATACCCTTTCCCCCTTGCATACTCGAAAGGACTACTTACTCTATGACGGCAGAACCCCGGCGGAAGGATCACGCAGGACACAGGGCGCGCCTCAAGGCACGATTCGCGCTGGAACCCCTGGCGTTGGCGGACTACGAAATTCTGGAGCTGCTGCTCGGATATGTGTTGATCCGCAAAGACACCAAACCGTTGGCCAAAAACCTGCTGAAACGCTTCGGCAGCCTGCGGGGCGTCATGGATGCGCGACAGGACGAGTTGGAATCCGTGACCGGGGTCGGCCCGGGGTTAAGCGTGTTTTGGCGGTTGCTGCGGGAATTCACGGCCCGCTGTGAAGAAGGCCCGGTACGGAAGCGCGAGGAACTGGCCACCCCGCAGGCCGTGGCCCACATGGCCCGGCGACGCCTGACCGGCTGCCCGTATGAGGAATGCTGGGTGGCGCTGGTGGATCGCGGCAACAGGTTGCTGTCCTGGGAGCGTTTGTCGCGCGGCACCATGGAGCATGTGTTCATTCTGCCGCGCGATGTGTTGGAAACCGCGCTCCGGTGGCGGGCCTGGGGCATCATTCTGGTGCACAATCATCCCGGCGGCAGCACTTGGCCGTCGCAGAAGGATATTTTGCTGACCAGCGAATTACGGCGACTTTCCCCGCATATGGGAGTACGGTTCATCGATCACGTCATCGTCACGGAGGATGCCTGTTACAGCATGACGGAGGACCGACTGTTCCGGTAACGGTTCGTTCCCGATCGGGTTCCGCATATATACTACGGATTTGCCATCAACGACGGACGCGCGCGGCATGCGCACACGTCCAGGGGAGAAAATATATGTCACAAAAAGATGCATTCGACGCCATCCCCATGCCCGCGGCGGAGGAGTCCCCCGCCGAGGACGCTCCGGAGAGCAACGCCGGGGAAGATTCGGCGCAGGACAGGGACGCTGTCCTCTCCGCTCCTGAAATTCCTTCCTCATTGCCGGTGCTGGCCGTGCGTGACGTGGTGGTGTTCAATTACATGATCCTGCCGCTGTTCATCGGACGGGACAAGTCCGTCCAGGCGGTAGAGGCGGCGCTGGAAAGCGGCCGCCACCTCTTCGTGTGCACGCAGAAAGACGAAAGCACGGAAAATCCGGGCCCCGACGATCTGTACACGGTGGGATCGGTGGTCAACGTCATGCGCATGCTCAAGATGCCCGACGGCCGCATCAAGGTGCTGGTACAGGGTGTGACGCGGGCCCGCGTGGAGCGTTTTTCCCGGACCGATCCCTTTTTGACGGCCGACATCACGCCGCTGGAGGAAATCGACGTGCCCGTGGACGCCGAGGTGGAAGCCATGCTGCGTTCCGCCCGCGAGCAGAGCGAGAAAATCCTTTCCCTGCGCGGCATCACCACGGCCGACGTCATGGCCGTGCTCCAGAGCGTGAACGAACCGGGGCGGCTGGCCGACCTCATTGCCGCCAATCTGCGCCTGAAGATCGAAGACGCCCAGCGGATTCTGGAAACCATGGAGCCCGTCAGGCGTCTGCAATTGGTGAACGTCCAGCTCAACAAAGAGGTGGAGGTGGCCACCCTTCAGGCGCGCATCCAGAGCTCGGCGCGCGAAGGCATGGACAAAGCCCAGAAAGACTACTTCCTGCGTGAGCAGATGAAGGCCATCCGCAAGGAACTGGGCGAAGGCGAGGATCTGGAGGAAGATGATCTGGAGGAACTGAGCCGGGCCCTGGACAAGGCCGGGTTGCCCAGGGAGGTCCGCGCCGAGGCCGACAAGCAATTGCGGCGGTTGGCCTCCATGCACGCCGATTCTTCCGAAGCGACCGTGGTCCGTACCTATCTGGATTGGCTGGTGGAACTGCCGTGGAAAAAAACGTCCCGCGACAAGCTGGATATCCGTCACGCCGCCGCTATTCTGGACGAAGATCACTACGGTCTCACCAAGATCAAGGATCGTATTCTGGAATATCTCAGCGTGCGCAAACTCAATCCGGATTCCAAGGGGCCCATCCTCTGTTTCGTCGGCCCGCCCGGCGTGGGCAAGACCTCGCTGGGGCGCTCCATCGCCAGGGCCATGGGGCGCAAATTCCAGCGTCTGTCCCTGGGGGGGATGCGTGACGAGGCCGAGATTCGCGGCCACCGGCGCACCTATATCGGTTCCATGCCGGGCCGCATCATTCAGGCGCTCAAGCAGGCCGGCACCAAAAACCCCGTCATCGTGCTGGACGAAGTGGACAAGCTCGGCGCGGACTTCCGGGGCGATCCGTCCTCGGCGCTGCTGGAAGTGCTGGACCCGGAACAGAATCACACCTTCAGCGATCACTATCTGAATGTGCCCTTCGATCTGTCCAAGGTCATGTTCCTGTGCACGGCCAACCACCTGGAAAGCATTCCCGGCCCGCTGCGCGACCGCATGGAAGTGATCACCCTGGCCGGTTACACCGTGCAGGAAAAACAGGTCATCGCCCGCCGTCACCTGCTGCCCAAGCTGGTAAAGGACAATGGGCTCAAGGAAAACGAGATTTCCATTGATGACGACGCCATAGAGCGCATCATCAAGGAATACACACGGGAAGCCGGGTTGCGCAACCTGGAGCGCGAGCTGGGCGCGGTATGCCGCAAACTGGCCCGCAAAAAAGCCGAAGGGGAAAAAGGTCCCTTCCATGTGGATGCGGAACGTGTTCCCAGGCTGCTCGGCGTGCCCCGCTTCCTGGAGGACGAAAAAGAAAAGCAGCTCAGTCCCGGCATTGCCCTGGGGCTGGCCTGGACCCCCTTCGGCGGCGAGGTGCTGCACGTGGAAGCCACGGTCATGAAAGGCAAGGGCGGGCTGACCCTGACCGGTCAGTTGGGCGATGTAATGAAGGAAAGCGCCCAGGCGGCGTTGAGCTACATTCGCAGCCGGGCTTCCCGGTTGAACATCGATCCGGATTTCACGCGCAAGCTGGACATCCATATCCATGTTCCGGCGGGGGCCACGCCCAAGGACGGACCGTCGGCCGGCGTCACCCTGACCACCGCCCTGGTTTCCGCCCTCACCGGCCGGGTGGTGGACGCGAGCCTGTGCATGACCGGCGAAATCACCCTCCAGGGACGTGTGCTCCCGGTGGGCGGCATCAAGGAAAAAATCCTGGCCGGTGTGGCGCGCGACCTCAAGCACGTCATCATTCCCAAGCAGAACGTCAAGGATCTTGAAGAAGTTCCCGCCGATCTGCTCAAGCGCATCCAGGTGCATCCGGTTTCGTGCATCGACGAAGTCCTGACTCTGGCCCTGACCGAGCCGGAAGCAGCCAAATAGACGACACGACAGCAGAGACGAAAGAGGGAGCCCCGATCGAGGTTCCCTCTTTTTGTATGAAATGAAATAAAAAGTCTGCTCTCTAGAGTATTTCACTTTGAAGTTACCCAACCAATCTCAAGAAGTCCAAAGATGTCTATTTAACATGGTATTTCACTATGTTAAGTAGACATTTTTGCTTCATGCCATCCGCCCAAATCCCCCTGAATCCACAAAAACCGTTGGTAGACACGTCATACCAAAAGGCAGTCATCCGCATCATGGAGGAAAATCTCTTTCCTCACATCGG
>CASQEL010000151.1 GCA_949427775.1 uncultured Desulfovibrionaceae bacterium | reverse complement strand
CTTTGACCTTGGCGGCTGCCTGCTCCCGCAGTCGGCAGGGCGTTTTCAACGTGAAAATGCTCTAACGGCCCTTGGCGGCGCGCTTGGACGCCTTCAACGGGTTGACCTTGGCGGCCGCGGTGGTCTGCACCTTGGCGTGCGTGGCGAAGTTGCAGCGACCTCCCGCCCATTTGCGATCGGGCTGGGGATAGCTGGAGCAGAACTGCTGTCCGTCGAACTCGCGGATACGGTCGCAGCCTTCGCATTTGTCAATGATCGGGGAAACGACAAAACCGTTGACGACCACGCCTTCGGCGGTCTTGGTGGCGTTTTCCAGGGGTGCCATAGTCATCCTCCATCGCGCACAGGCGCTTGATGTTCATCAAAATGTATGCGTTGGAACCTTCCCTTTCACCAGGGAGGATCGGGTGCAACGTGCAGAGCGAGATACATTATTCAAAAAAAGGGTTCTGTCAAGTCCGCATCGCGCTGTTTCGCATTTGGGCGCGGCGCTTCGGAAACATCGGCATCGTCGCGGCGTTGTTGCAACATTTTTCGGAAATATCGTCGAAGGAATTTCCGTGGCGGACTCAGCCGCGTTCGGCCTTGCGCCGAACCCAGTCACGAACGTCGCGCATGGCGGCGCACAGGGCGGAATAGTCGAAACGTGTGAACACGCCGTCGTGATAGAGAATTTCCCCCTCCACCATGGTCAGGCCCACTTCCATGCCGGTGGCCGCATAGACCAGATGGGACACCGGCGCGTACAGAGGCTGGAGATTGGGGGCGCTCAGGTCCAGGGCGGTCAGATCCGCCGGACCGCCCACGGTCAGGCTGCCGAGGCCGGGGCGGTGCAGGGCGGCGGCGCCGCCGAGGGTGGCCATGTCCAGCACAAGCGCCGCCGGAAGCGTTGTCGGGTCGTTGCCGGACAGTTTGTGCAGCAGCGCCGCTCTTCCCATTTCCGTAAACATGTTCAGCCGATTGTTGCTGGCCGCGCCGTCGGTGCCGAGCCCCACAGGGATGTTTCGCCGCAGCATTTCCGGAATGCGGGCCACGCCGGAGGCCAGTTTCATGTTGGAGGAGGGATTGTGTACCGGCGTCGCGCCGCTTTCGGCCAGGATGTCCAGCTCCTCGTCCGTGAGATCCACCGCATGAGCCAGGGTGGTGTTCGGCGTCAGAAGGCCCAGATCCCGGCAGTAGGGGAGGGGACGCTTGCCCCGCCGCGCAAGGCATTGGGCTGTTTCCGACGCGGTTTCGGCCAAATGGATGTGCAGCGGCAGCCCGCATTCCTCGGCCAAATCCCGGCAGCGGCCGAGAATTTCCGGCGTGGTGGTGTAGACGGAATGCGGATTGACAGCCACGCTGATGCGGGGGTGCCCCCGGTAGCGTTGCGCAAGCTCCCGGGTCAGCTCCAGGGCATGTTCCGGCGTGGGGCCGGACGCGCTGGGGAAGGCGAACACCGCTTCCCCGCCGCAGCAGCGCAAGCCCGCCGTGTCGGCGGCCCGGAACACCGCTTCCTCAATAATATACATGTCCATGCAGGCTGTGGCGCCTGTGCGCAGCATTTCGGCGTAGCCGAGCAGGCTGCTCCACTCCACGATTTCGGGGGTCAGGTGCTGTTCCACCGGAAAAATATGCTCGGCAAGCCAGTCCATGAGCGGCAGATCGTCGGCCAGGCCGCGCAGAAAGGTCATGGCCGCATGGGTATGGGCGTTGACGAGGCCGGGCAGAACAAGCATGTTGCCGAGATCCAGTTCGCGCGCGCCCTGCCAGAGGGGGGCGATATCCGGGCGGGGACCCAGGGCGACGATGACGCCTTTGTCTATGGCCAGAGTTCCGTTTTCGATCGTGGCGCGTTCCGTATTCTGTGTGACGACGCAGGCGGCGTGCAGCAGGAGATCGCAGGAAGAGGGCATGGGCGGCTCCCGTGTGTGGAGTGTGGGAGGAAGAGCGATGCCGGTTCGCTGGGCGCAAGTATAGGAAAACGCGCCCCGGCGCGCAAGATTGCGGAGGTATGGTCGTATGGAACTTTCCTGTCTGCTGCTGCACGGTTTGGGAGGAACGCCTTTTGAAATGGAACCGCCGGCCGCCGCGCTGCGGGACGCCGGGTGTTCCGTGCGTCTGAGCGTGCTGCCGGGACACGGGAGCACGGTGGAGGCCTACGGGGCGGCCCGGTTTCGGGATTGGACGGCGCATGCCGAGGCCGAATATCGTGCGCTGGAGGCCGAGGGAGCGCCGGTTCTGGTGGCGGGATTTTCCCTGGGGGGAATCCTGGCCCTGCACCTGGCGCAGCGTTTCTCTCCGGCGGGCGTGGCGGCGTTGGCCGCGCCGGTGTTTCTGTTCCGCTTTTTTCCCTGGTTTGTTTCCGACTGGCGATTGTGCGTTCTGCCTCTGCTGGCGTGGATGCGTCCGAGGATGTCCATGCCGCCGCGTCGGCCCGAAGCCCGCGAGATCGCGCCCTGGCGGGGGCATGAGGAGGCCGTTTTTCCCGCTCAGGTGTGGGATCTCCTGCGCGGAGCGGCCGCCGTGCGCCGGGGATTGGGGCGGGTGCGCGCGCCGTTGCTGCTGGTGCAGGCGCGGGGAGACAGAACCTGTCATCCGTACAACGCCTGGCATATCGCCTCGCACACCGCTTCGCGGGATGTGACGTTGCGTCTGCTGGACATTCGGGACCGGCGGGCCGGGCATCATCTGATCACCACCCACCGGGAAACCCGCGCGACCGTGGCGCGCGCCGTGGCCCTGTTCGCCCGGCGTGTGGCGAAGGCATATGATGTGCCGGGCGGCGGGTAATATGTTGCATCTTTTAAAATGACAGGGTAGATCCAAAGGGATCAAGACCAAGAGCCGCATGTGCGGCAGAGACACTTTATGCTGGAGGCAGTGAATGTTTTTTGAGTCCGTTGCTTTCGCCATGGGCCCCGCGCCGCAGGGCGGCGGCCAGGCCGGTCCCGCGGATATGCTGATGCAGTTCGTTCCTCTGATCCTGATGTTCGCCATCTTCTGGTTTCTGCTGATCCGTCCCCAGCAGAAGCGGGCCAAGGAACACAAGAGGATGCTGGAAAACCTGAAGCGGGGCGATCATGTGATCACCTCGGGCGGCATGATCGGCCGTATTCTCGAATTGGATGACGACTCCATGCTGCTGGAATGCGGAGAAGCCAAGCTGCGCATGAGCCGTGGAGCCATCGGGGGGCTGTTTGATCCCAAGGCCGGCAAGGAAGCCAAGCCCGATCCGGAAAAGAAGAACTGAGACCTCCTCCGGAAGCCCGCCTTTTTGTCGCCCGGCGACGTGGGGCGGCGCAAGCGCCGCTTCGACCGGACGGCATGGAAAAGCGTCTTCACGGCTCGACTCCTTTCTTCGAAAGGAGAAAATGTCGTTTCGGCTTCCTTCAGACTCTTGGTTCCGCATTATTGATACGTATGCCGCGGCATACTCCGGGTACCCCGCCGAATCCGGCGGGGTCTTTGTAAACGGTCCCCGCCGGATCGCCCGCGTCCGGCGAATGAGACAGGATTTGGAAGGTGTTGCATGAGTGGTCTGCGCTGGCGCGTCGCCCTGGCGTTGCTTGTTTTTGTGGTAAGTGTGGCCTATGTGCTGCCGAGTCTGCCCGGTGTGCAGGGATCTCCGCTGGGGAGCATCCTGCCCAACGCCCGGGTGAACCTGGGGTTGGACCTCAAAGGCGGCATCCATTTGACGCTGGGGGTGGATGTCCGGAAAGCCGTGACCAATGCTCTGGCTCTGACCGGCCAGGATTTGCGCGCCGCCGCCCGTGAAAAGGGCGTCATCGTGTTGCGTCCCCGCGTGGTGGGCGGAGACACGCTGGAATTTGTGCTGCCCAAACAGGAGCAGCGTCAGACTCTTCAGGAAATCCTGACCGGCCGCTTCGGCACGCTTGACGTGTCCGAGCCTGTTTCCGCCGAAAACGGTCAGTTGCGGTATACGGCCCACTTCACGCCGGAGCATGTCAAGCAGATCGAGGATATGGCCCAGGATCAGGCGTTGCGCACCATCCGGAGCCGCATCGACCAGTTCGGCGTGGCCGAGCCGGACATCCGCAAGCAGGCCGGGCACCGTATTCAAATCCAGCTTCCCGGCATTTCCGATCCGCGCCGCGCCGTGCAGATCATCGGCCAGACCGCGCACCTCGAATTTCATATCGTGCGCGACGACGTGGACCCCGGCCGGGCCGTGCTGCCCCCCGGCGTCATCGCCCTGCCCCTGATGGACAAGAGCGAGGGCGGCGCGGGCGAGGCCGGCCGGCCCGCCATGCTTGCGCTGGAAAAAGACGCCATGCTGACGGGTGAGGACGTGGTCGACGCGCGGCCCTCGTTCGACCAGATGAACCAGGCCTACGTCATGCTCAATTTCAACAGCCGCGGCGCGGCCGTGTTCGAGCGCGTCACCGGGGAGAACGTGGGCAAGCGCATGGCCATCGTGCTGGACGGCAAAGTATATTCCGCTCCCAATATCCGCGAACGCATCGGCGGCGGCCGGGCCAGCATTTCCGGCAGTTTCACCACGGCGGAAGCGCAGGATCTGGCCATCGTGCTGCGGGCGGGATCCCTGCCCGCGCCGGTTTCCGTGCTGGAAGAGCGTACCGTGGGCCCCTCCCTGGGGCAGGAATCCATCGACGGCGGCATTCGGGCGGCCCTGGTGGGCGCGGCGGCCGTCGTGCTGTTCATGGCTGTGTATTACGGTCTGAGCGGCGTCATCGCCGATGTGATGCTGATGTTCACCATGCTCATTCTCATGGCGGGCATGGCGGGCTTCGGCGCCACGCTGACGCTGCCCGGCATCGCGGGCATCGTGCTGACCATCGGCATGGCCGTGGACGCCAACGTGCTCATCTACGAGCGCATACGCGAAGAACTGCGACGCGGCCTGACGCCGCTGGCCGCCATCCATGCCGGTTTTGAACGCGCCAGCATTTCCATCACGGACTCCAATCTCACCACCATCATCGTGGCGGCCATCCTGTATCAGTTCGGCACGGGGCCGGTACGCGGCTTCGCGGTGACGCTGACTCTGGGGATTCTGGCGTCCATGTTCACGGCGGTGTTCGTTTCGCGCGCCGTTTTTGAAGTCTGGGCGCGCCGGGCCGGAGCCAAGGGCATCAGCATCTGACAGCACACGGCAGTCGGATGACTGCAATCGGAGTACATTATGGGCTTTGCATTCATCAAGCATGAGACGCATATTGATTTTATCGGCAAACGCCACATCGCGTATGCGATTTCCATTCTGCTGATTCTGGCGGGCCTGGGAACCGCGGTGTTCGGCGGTCTCAAAATGGGCATCGACTTCGCGGGCGGGGTCATCGTCCAGGTGCAGTTCGCGCAGCCGGTGGACGATCAGGCGCTTAAAAAGAGTATGGATATTCCCGAGCTGCCCGGCATCTCCACACAACGCTTCGGCGAAGGCGGCCGTGATTACCTGTTGCGCTTTTCCGCCACGCAGGCCGACGCCGACGCCGGGGCTCTGCGCACCAACGTGATGCAGGCGTTGACCGCGGCCTTCCCCGACAATCCCGCCTCCATCCAGCGGTTGGAACTGGTGGGCCCCAAGGTGGGGGCGGATCTGGCCAACAAGGCCCTGGAAGCGTTGTATTACGCCACGCTGCTGATAGCGGTGTACATTTCGGGACGGTTTGAACAGCGCTGGATGGCGGGCGGCGTCATGGCGGCGGCCCTGTGGGGCGGCATGTACGTCGTGGGCATGACCGGGCTCA
>CASQEL010000150.1 GCA_949427775.1 uncultured Desulfovibrionaceae bacterium | reverse complement strand
TCCGTATGGAGTTGCTCTTTGGTTCGGGCTTCGGCGCTTAACCGCACAAACGAACGGAACATTTTACACCACTACCAGCCGTGGTTGCCCACAAGATCCACAAAAACCACGCCGCCCATATCCTCTGTGGTCACTGTCCCTCTTTCCTTGCGCACCCGCAGCAGCCGCTGCGCGCGCCGCACCCCGCCTACGGGAATGACCAGAATGCCGGGATCTTCCAACTGGTTCACCAACGGAAGCGGAACCTCCGGTCCTCCGGCAGTAACGATGATTCTGTCGAACGGCGCGGCCTCCGGCATACCGAGCGTGCCGTCGTCGCGCTTTGTGTGGATGCCCCGCGGCTTCAGGTGACGGAGCAACGCGCTGGTGACTGTGTACAATTCGCGTATTCGTTCCACTGTAAACACAGTGCAGCCCATGGCGGCCAGCACCATGGCCTGATACCCGGAGCCTGTGCCGATCTCCAGCACACGCATGCCCGGACGCGTTTCCAACAATTCACTCATGCGGGCCACGATGTAAGGTTGGGAAATAGTCTGCCCGTAACCGATGGGCAAAGGAGTATCCTCGTAGGCCTGTGCGCGCAGAGCCTCCTGCACGAAAAGATGCCGGGGGACGGTCCGCATGGCCTCCAATACCACCGGATCCTCTATGCCACGACGGACAAGCTGTTCCTGTACCATGCGTTCCCGCAGACGTCTGGGGTCCACCGCGCGGGGCGGCTGCGCTGAGCGTATCATAGGCGTATAGGCATCACGGATCTGAGGGTGGAAGAGTTCAACGCCGGAGTCAACGCCTCCAGGCTATGCAGCATCGTTTTTGGTCCGTTCGGGCAGTGTGCGCCCCCCGGCTTCCAGGCGCTTCAAAAAAGCATCACGGCAGTCATAGCTGCAGAACCGGTGCACCACATCGCCGTCACGGACAGTGATGGTGCCTGCGGCATCAACAAATGCGCCGCATTCCGGATCTTTTACCATTTCTCCGGCGGCTACTTTGCGCTCCATCTCTGTCTTGTCGTTGCTCTTTTCCTGTTTTTTCTTCCAGTCGTTGCTGAAAAGCCGATACAGGGCATACGCCGCCAAGGCCAGGATTATCCATTTCCACATACGCTCTCCTTACAGTGCCGCCGGCCTGCCGCCGGAAACGCGACTCTTTCCGCTCGGTCGCTGATTTTCATCGCCGGATTTCCGCACGCTGTTGATGCGGCCCATGTTTGCCGTTTTATTGATAGATATGCTCTCCGTCGACGCGATATGCAAGACGGCGCAGGGCCGTATCCGGGGTTTCTCCGCTACAAAGAATAACCTCTGGGGCAATGTCCCGCAAGGGGACAAGCACAAAAGCCCGCTCCAACAGACGAGGATGCGGCAGACGGCAGCGAGGATCATCGGAACAAACGGTTCCGAACAGCAGCAAATCCAGATCGATGACGCGCGGTCCGTAGCGAAGGGTCGGCTCCGGGGAGCGCCGCCGCCCCATCGCGGTTTCAATGTCCAGCAGCGCTTTCAGCAACACCGGCGCCGTCCACTCTCCGCCGCACCGCAAGCAGAGCACCTGATTGGCGAACCATGCCTGTTCGCGCAAGCCTTGGGGTTCCGTCCGATAGACGGGTGAAGCCGCTTTCACAACCACCCCCGGCAACCGAGCCACAGCTTCGCACGCGGCCCGCAGATGCGCCGGAGAATCCCCCTGGTTGGACCCCAGACTGATATACGCGTCAATGACGGACAAACGGTTACACATCGAAGAGCATTTCCAGATCTTCGCGGGTCAGAGACTTCCAGGTATCCTGACCGGGGATGATGGCTTCGGCAACGCCGCGTTTGGCTTCCTGGAGCTTGAGAATCTTCTCTTCCACGGTATTCTGACAAATGAGTTTGTAGGAGAACACCTGCCGCGTCTGGCCGATACGGTGCGTGCGGTCCGTGGCCTGGCTTTCCACAGCCGGGTTCCACCACGGGTCGTAGTGGATGACGTAATCCGCCGAGGTCAGGTTGAGGCCGGTGCCCCCTGCCTTGAGCGAGATCAGGAAGATCGGAATGTCCGGGCTGTTGTTGAACATGTCCACCTGCTCGAAGCGATCTTTGCTGGCCCCGTCCAGATAGCAGAACGGGATGGCGCTGGCCTGGAGCCACTGGCGGATGATGTGCAGCATCTGCACGAACTGCGAGAAGACCAACACCTTGTGCCCGCCTTCCACAATTTCCATGACCATGTCTTTGAAGGCGTCGAACTTGCCTGAGGGCAGATTGTTGGAAAATCCCGGCATGTCCAGCTTGAGCAGTCGAGGATGGCAACAAATCTGCCGCAGTTTGAGCAGCGCGTCGAGAATGGACATCTGACTCTTGGCCAGACCTTTCTGATCCACATCCGCCAAAACCTGAGCGCGCAACTTGCGGGCCAGAGCCGCGTAGAGTTCGGCCTGGGCGTCCTCAAGCGCGCAGCAGGTGACGCTTTCCACCTTGGGCGGCCACTTCAGCCTTGGTACGCCGCAGAATGAAGGGACGCACCCGTGTGCGCAGGTAATCCAGGGTTTCCGCATCGCCGTCTTTGATGGGCTTGACGATACCCCGCTGAAAGGCGTGTTGCGACCCCAGGAAACCCGGCATGAGAAACTCGAACAGCGACCAAAGTTCGAACAGATTGTTTTCGATGGGCGTGCCGGACAGACACAGGCGCATGCGCGCCCGGATATGGCGCACCGCACGCGCCGTGATGGTATTGGGATTCTTGATGTTCTGCGCTTCGTCCAAAATGACGGTATTGAAATCGTACTTCTCCAGCTCTTCCAGGTCGCGGCGCAACAGCGCGTAGGTGGTGATGATCAGGTCCGACCCTGCGATCTGTTTGAACATGCCCTCGCGGCGCGTGCCATAGATAATCAGACGCTTGAGGTCAGGCACGAACTTCTGCGCTTCCCGGTCCCAGTTGGGCAGCACGGAAGTAGGCACGACGATCAGGTTGGGTCCTTCGTACTTGCGCTCCACCATATACTGCACAAAGGCCAGGGTCTGCACGGTTTTGCCCAGTCCCATTTCGTCGGCCAGAATGCCGCCGAAGCCGTATTCCGACAAAAAGTTGAGGTAGGAAATCCCCTGTCGTTGATAGATGCGCAGATCGGCATGCAATCCCTTGGGGGGATCGATGGGCCGGACTTCCCGGAACGTGCGGATTTTTTCACGCAGGTTGTTCCAGAACGAGTCCGTATTGGCGCCGGGCAGATCTTCCAACAGACTGTCCAGTACCGGAGCCTCGAACTGCTTGAACTTCTGCTGCGGCGGTTTGGCCGGATCCAGCCCCAGGGCATGCAGCTTGTGGGCCAGCTTTTCCAGCCAGGATTCGGGCAGGCTGGTATAGGAACCGTCCTTGAGCTGCACATAGCGCTTGCCCTTGATCCAGGCTTTCCAGATTTTTTCCAGGGGCACGGACTGGCCGTCGTACTCCACATTGATGTCCAGGCTGAACCACTTGTCCTTCTCGTTGCTCTCCACTGTAGCGGTGATGACGGATTGGGATGTGCGCACCTTGTAGCGGGAGAGGGCCTTTTCGCCGTACACGCGGTAATTTTCCAGCAGCGTGGGATAGGAATCCAGTAGAAAAGCGATGGCCTCCTCCGGCTCCAGGAACCAGAGCTTGTTGCTCCGGGACTGGAAGCCCATTTCGGCCAGCGTATTGAGCAGACCGGACTCCTCCTCCTGATGGCGACGCACCAGATACGTGACCCCTCCATACGTATAGCTGCCGGTCTGAAATTCGGGATTGGGACCGCCGAGGAGAAACTCCCCGTGCATGGTTTCATAGATGTTCTCGATTTCCAGAGTCAGCAGACTGCCCTCCTCGTCCAGGAACAGTTTGGGATTGTAGGTGGCCGGCTGAAACACCGGCTCCATGAGCTTGAGAAACTTTTCCGGCTCGAACAACTCTGTGGAGGGCAAGCGTGTCCAGACCCGATCCAGAAATTCCGAAATCTCCTCCTGGGGCACCTGAGGCCGGGCATAGACAAGATCGTGCACCAGCGACGGGTACAGCCCTGTCTGCACCGGATAAAAACGGTGATTGTAACAGACCCACAGAGGCATTTGCCCATGAAAGGTAATCTCTTCCTCCTGCGCGTCCATAATGGACAAGGGTTGCCTCCCTTCCCGCTGCAGCAGCACTTCGAACGAAAAACCGTCGTCGGCCAGATGCGGCTTGAGCTTGAGGGCGAAGGGCGTGCTTTCAATGCGGCAGTTTTTGTCCGAATCACGCCAGAGCAGATAGTATTCCTTGCGCACGGCCCAAAAGAACCAGGAAACGAGGCCCTCGGGAATCTCGATCCGGTGGCCGTAGTAATCCAGGTGCTGTCCGATTTGACGGGCCACCAAAGGCAACTGCGGCGACAGTTCGCACCACTCCGGATTACGCAACAGATGTTCCAGCGTTATCTCCGTATGCACGGAGGACAGGCCGGATTTGTTCTGCCGCCCTCGAAAAAAGGCCACCAGCAACCGCCCCGGCTCAGGGTGAAAACGGAAGATCAGGTAGTGCCGTCCCGGTTCCGGTTCCACATCAGTGGAAAAAAAAGCTCGGAAACTCTGCTTCCAGTCCGCATGCGGATGGAACGCCTCTTCAACGACGTCATCATCTTCGCGCAGATCTCCCTGAAACTTCAAGGCGGCGGCCGCCACATGTCGGCACACGCCCGTGAACGCCTCGGAACAGTTGCAGAGATGCCCGGTGGAATGCTCCGTCACGTTGAGCCGCAGGCTCGGAGTGTAAACCTGGAAATCCTCGCCCTGAATCGTGGCCTGGACCTCCCAGGTCTCACCTTCCTTGGTGAGATTTATTTTTTGCACGCCACCCTCGGACAGGATATACTGCGCGCTATCCCGGATATATTCCGGAACGGTGTCGTGCACAAAAGACTGGACTAGGGCGCGCACTGCGTTTTTTTCGGCTCGCGTCATGCGGACACAACTCCTCGCTCCGTGGCATAGGCCACCATAGTGAAATGAATAACAGCCGGATTCCGCCGGACCTTCCGGAGAAGATGGCCTCAGCGTTAAGGCGGTAGGAACGAAGTATCAAAAGTACCGCAGCTTGCAGCTTTTTTCAAGAGATAGAGTGGATAATCCGCATTCTTCGCAATAAAAAAATGTATTTTACCCAATCTGAAAGGAAGTTATGAAGATACGCCGCTTATTTCGTCCCCGATTTTTTCAGTGCTGTCTGCCGCTTCTGCTGCTTTGCCTTGCGGGATGCTCCGGCGACGATTCCCGCCCCGTTTCCGCATCCCCGAAATCCGCGGCGGTCGAGGACGGCGCACCGGCCTGCGGGGACAGAATCATCTTTGGTTCCATCGGCGAACCCTCCAATCTTACCCCCTATATTTCCACAGACACAGCTGCCGGCGAGATTGAAGGACTGCTTTTCATTTCTTTGCTGCGCTACGACAAGGATTTGAATATCGAGCCCTATGCGGCGGAATCGTTCGAGGTGGCGGACGAAGGCCGCATTCTGCGCTTCACCCTGCGCAAGGGCATCCTCTGGGAAGACGGGGTGGAGCTGACCGCCGAGGATGTGGAGTTTACCTGGAAGGCGGTCATCGATCCGGCCGCGGCCAGCCCCTACGCCGAACCGTTTCTCCAGGTCAGGGAGTTCCGCATCACCGGCCGCTACAGTTTCGAAGTGCGCTATGATCAGTTCTTCGCCCGCTCAATCATTTCCTGGATGAGCGCCATCCTGCCCAAAC
>CASQEL010000149.1 GCA_949427775.1 uncultured Desulfovibrionaceae bacterium | reverse complement strand
TTTGATGCTGTAATTGTAGGATTATAACATAATCTTAATACCCCTCTTCATATTCGGCGCTCCTTTCCACATAGGTATCCCGGAACCACCGGATCAATCGAACTGTGAGCCATGCCGCCAGGACGGCTCCCAGCAGCATATCCTCCGGAGTACGGGGCGTATCCCGCCATTGCCATACCGCAAGGAGCCCCAGCATGCAGGCGGCGCGCACCAGGGAGCCCGGCGCGTTGCCGAGCCAGAGGTACACGGCCGCTGCGGGAAGCGCGCAAAGAAGTATGAGCTTGGGGCGCGGGATGGAAAGAAAGACGGCGGGGCGGACATGCCCGATGCCGAAGGCCAGCAACACCGCCAACAGTCCCGCCACGGCCAGGTGCTGGCCGGAAAGCGCCAGGCTGTGCACCAGCGTGGCCTGCGCCATATGTTGCAGGGTCACGGAGTTCAGGTGGAAGCGATCGCCGAACAGCAGCGCGGGGATGATCGCCTGCGCCTGCGTCAGCGGCGCGCCGTCGCGCAGCAGATCTTCCAACCGGGAACGCAGGTTCTCCCGCAGACGGGAAGAAGCGTCGGGGTTGCCGGAGATGTGCGGATCTCCCATATCGCCCCGGCTCCACAGACGCCAGAATACGCCTTGCGTCTCCCACCACAGACCGAAATCGGGCACGCCGGGGTTGCCGAATCCCCGGGAAGAGCGTACCCGCAACGTCACTTCCACCTGTTGCCCCACGCCGGGACGCGCCAAAGGCTGTTCCCATGTCCAGACGGTCAGACCGGGCAGCGGAGCGGCGGCGTTGTCTCCGGCGGGACGCACCGCGCTGAGGAGGACGCGCAGACGGCGATCCGGCAATCCCCGCACGTCGGAGATTGTGCCGATCACGCGAACGGGCGGCGCGTTGTGCGCGATCTTCGCCCACTGCGGCGGCGCGTCGGGACGGTGGGGGTGGAGGAGCATCGCCGTTCCCCATCCCGCGCCGCAGACAAGCAGGGCCGCCAGCAGACGCGCCGGACGGCGCAGGCGACTGTCGGCCAGAACAAGCAGCAACAGGGCCGTCAGTGAGGCCGAAAACCAGCGGGACGCCGCCAGACCGCACAGCCAGCACAGCGTCCAGACCTGCCACAGCAACAGCGGTTGCAGAGGTGGAAGAAAGGCGCGGGAGGAACGGGACATGCGGCGGCGGGGTTACCGGTGCGCCATGTCTCTCTGAGCGTCCCGCTCCTCGGCGCGCTGCTTGAGCGTATTGCGGTGATCGTAGAGTTTTTTGCCGCGCCCCAGGGCGATCTCCACCTTGACGCGACCGTATCTGAAGTACAGGCGTACAGGAACCACAGTCAGCCCCTTCTGTTCAACTTTCGCGGCAAGATTATGGATTTCTCGCGCGTGCAGCAACAGCTTGCGATCCCGATCCGGGTTTTGCTCCACGTATCCGGCATTGTTGTACGGGGCGATATGCAGTCCCACCAGAAACGCTTCGCCATGGCGAAAGTCCACGTAACTGTCGCGAAAATTCACTTGTCCGGCACGCAGACTTTTGACTTCCGGGCCGATCAGGCTGATGCCCGCTTCCGTGAAATCGTCGAGTTCGTAGAGATGCCGGGCCTTTTTATTGAGGGCGATGGAGGAGGACGGAGACTTTTTGCTCATGACTTATCCGTTGGTGGGAATCATGGTGGTGTGAAAGGAGAGTTCTTCGTGCAGCGAGTGGGACAGGGCCTCGGTGACCATGCGGTTGGCCGCCGCGACGTCCGACGTCATGAGCACGCTGTGTGCCAGTTCCGTGCAGGCTTCGGCATTGAGATTGCGGACCAGGTGCTTGACGCCCGGTACGGACCGCGGCGTGGCCGACAGCACGTCCACGCCCATGCCCAGAAGAATGGCCAGGCAGTAGGGGTCGGCCGCCAGTTCGCCGCATACGGATACGCCGATGCCCTCGCGGTGGGCGCAGTCGATGATCCGTTTGAGCGAGCGCACCACGGCCGGGTGCAGCGGTTCGTGCAGGTAGCTCACATGCTTGTTGATTCTGTCGATGGCCAGCAGATAATGGACCAGATCGTTGGTGCCGATGCTGAAAAAGTCGCATTCCCGCGCCAGAGCGTCGGCCATGAATACGGCGGAGGGCACTTCGATCATGATGCCCACGGGCATATCGGGTTCATGGGGCAGGCCTTCGGCCGTCAGTTCCTGGCTGACTTCGTTGATGATGCGGCGCACCGCCTGGACCTCGCCCAGTCCGGAAATCATGGGCAGCATCAGGGCGGCGTTGCCGTGCACCCCGGCCCGGAGCATGGCCCGAAGCTGGGTGCGGAAGATGTTCTGGTGCCGCAGGCAGAAGCGGATGGCCCGCAGCCCCAGGGCGGGGTTGGGTTCCTTGAGCGCCGTTTGGGCATGCAGCATTTTGTCCGCGCCGACGTCCAGCGTGCGGAAGACGATGCGGCGCGGCGCCAAATCGCGGACTACCGCCGCGTATTCGGCGTACAACTGCTCCTCGTCGGGCAGCGCATGCCCCCTGAGGTAGGAAATCTCCGTGCGGTACAATCCCACGCCCTCGGCGCCGCAGGCCTTGACGGCGTCCACTTCGCCCGGCGTTTCCATATTGGCCTGCACGTCCACGCGCACTCCGTCCAGGGTTTCGGCGGGCAATGCGGCGTTGCGGCGCACCTTCCATTCCCAGGCGATATAATCTTCCTGGCGGCGGGCAAAGGTCGCCAGCTCTTTTTCGTCAGGATCGATGTACACGCAGCCGCGCAGGGCGTCCACAATGACGAAGTCGTCGTCATGGGCGTCTTCCAGAATGCCGGTGACGCCCACTACGGCCGGAATGCGCAGGCTGCGCGCCAGAATCGCGGTGTGCGAGGTGGGACCGCCCTCGGCCGTGACCAGCGCCAGAATGCGATCCACCTTCAGATCGAGGGTGTCGGCCGGGGAAAGATCTTCCGCCACGTGGATACAGGGCGCGGCATGATCGCGCGCCGGGGGCGTGTTGCCGGAAAGCTTCGCCTGGATACGGAGCCCTACGGCGCGGATATCCTGCGCCCGATCGCGCAAATAGGGATCTTCCATGTTGCGGAAGGTCGCGCACAGTGCGTCCACGGTTTTTTCCAACGCCCAGGAAGCGCACAGACGCTCTTCCCGGATGCGTCGGGTCGCGTCCTTGAGCAGTTTGGGGTCCTGGCAGATGAGCATATGGGAACTGATGACCTCGCGATGTTCGGCCAGCGCGTCGGGCACCTCGTCTCGGGCATGCGCCAGATCCTTGCGCACCGCGGCCGCCGCCGTAGTCAGGCGTTCCGTCTCGGTGTCCGTTTCTTCGGAGGCGATGCGGCGTTCCTCCACGTTTCCCGCGGGGTGCGTAAAACTGATTTTGCCGATGGACACTCCCGGCGAAACTGAAATACCGAACAGAATGGTACGGGCCATGATGCTTCCTCTGCGGACGGCGTCAGCAGCTTTTTTCGTCGCCGGAAAAAATGTCGGCCATGCAGATCAGCGCTTCGCGGGCGTCGCTTCCCTCGGCGACGACGCGCAGCGTGGCCCCTTGCGCGGCGGCCAGGGACAGAATGTCCAGAATGCTCTTGGCGTCCGCCTGCGCGTCCTCGTGGATGAGATGCACGTCCGCTTCGAACTGCTGGGCCTCCTGCGCCAGACGCGCCGCGGGACGGGCATGCAGGCCCAGCGGAAAGCGCACCTGCACGGTCAGGCTCAAGCCTTCGGGCGTTTCTTCAATAGTATTATGTTCCACAGCGGTATTCACCTCGGACGAATTTATGTAAGCAGTCGCAGGGCGTCGCCGATCAGAAGCACGCTGAACAGCAGGCCTGCCAGCAGCAGGCGCGGCACATGGACGCGGGCTATCAGAAAACCCGCGCTGCCCAGACACAGCAGGCTCCAGAAAAATTCCTGGGACAGACCTTCCTCCATCCGGAACGGCGCTATCCTCCACAGCAGAATGGCCAGCAGCAACGCATTGACCATTTTCAGGCGATCTCCCCAGTTGATGAAATCCAGCTGTCGGATGTACTGCAACGCCGGCAGACCCTGCCGCAATCCCAGGTAAAAGCTCCAGACGCGAAACCCCAACTGCATGAAGAACAGCAGCATCGTCCATGCCGCGGCGGGCAGCGTCTGGCCGGAAAGGAGCAGCAAAATCGTGGTCAGCGACCAGAAGACCAGCACCGTACCACTGAAAAAGGAATCTCCCAAGGCCGAAAGCGTTGTGGCCGTGGTGCCCTTGAGCATGTGCAGCGCCTGCGGAGCCAGGGTTCCGGCGGCCACCTGCTTTTCCAGCGCCAACAACATGCCGGTGAACAGCGGGGCCATGAAGGGGTGGGTGTTGACGTGATCCAGATAGCGCAATCGCGCCGCCGCCAGATGTTCCGGGTCGGGATAGAGTTGCTTCAGACCCGGTTCCAGAGCGTACAACAGACCCAGGTGCTGCATGCCGCGCGTGGTCATGGCCGCTCCCACAAGCCAGGTACGGGCCAGACAGTGCAGGCTGATGCGTGCGCGGGACATGTCGGGAACTCCTTTGGTCAGTTTTCTTCCCTGGTCTGGAGCAGGGCATAGATTTCTTTGCCGGTCCACCCCGTGACTCTGGCCTGCACCCGGCGGGCCACGTCTCGGGGTTTGCCGCCCGGAGCGGCTTCCTCATGCAACAGGGCCAGCAGCGTTTCTTGCGGTGTGCGCGGCGACATTTCCGGCGGACCGATGATGACGGTGATTTCGCCCGGCAATTCCCGCGACAGGGTCGCGTGCTGTTCCAGCCGTGTCAGAATAAATTCTTCGTAAGGCTTGGTCAATTCACGGGCTACGCACAATTCGCGGGGGCCCAGCACGGCGCAGGCCGTGGCCAGCGTCCCGGCCAGTCGATCCTTGCGTTCAAAAAACACCAGAGTGGTCGGAACCGCGGCAAAGGCGGCGAACAATTTTTTCTGTCCGCTTTCGTCGCGGGGGGGAAAACCGAGAAACGTGAAAGGCTGCGGCGCAATGCCCGAAGCGGAAAGGGCGGCCACCGGCGCGCACGGGCCGGGCGCCATGGAGACGCGCAATCCGGCTTGGCGGCAGGCCCGCACCAGACGATAGCCGGGATCGGCCATTAACGGCGTTCCCGCATCGGAGACAAGGGCGGCGGTCTGTCCCGTCCGCAGCAACCGGAGGATTTCAGGCAGACGCGAAGTCTCGTTGTGATCATGGCAGCTCAGGAAACGGCGCACCGCGAGGCCGCAGCGCCGGCAGAGCAGTCCGGCGCGCCGGGTGTCTTCGGCCAGCACCACATCGACGCTTTCCAGAATTTCGCGGGCGCGCGGGGAGAGGTCACCAGGGTTGCCAAGCGGTGTGGCGACAATCCACAAATTCGGAGATGTCGAAGGCATGGGGATAATGCTCCGGGGTAAAAAGCGTGCCGTCGCGGACGACGCAGACCACATCAAAACGGCAGGGACGATCCCAGGCCGCATGGGCGTCGAGCCAGGCGCGGGCGGCCTGGAACACTGTCCGCCGCTTGCGCGCGGTGATGCCGTCGGTCGGACAGGTCATACCGCCTGCGGCGCGGGTTTTGACTTCAACGAAGACCAGCGTGTCTCCATCGGCGCAGACTATGTCCAGTTCCAGCGGGCCGGCGCGCCAGTTGCGATCCAGAATGCGCAGTCCACGGCTCCGGAGCAGGCGGGCGGCGGCCTCCTCGCCCCGGTCACCTGTCCGCCGGGCGACGGTGGTCACCACAGATCGCCCTGTCGCGGCGCGGGTTTTTCC
>CASQEL010000148.1 GCA_949427775.1 uncultured Desulfovibrionaceae bacterium | reverse complement strand
TTCGGCGAATGATCTTGACGCAAAATACGAAGTATTTTGTGTTATGCGGTACTAGCCCCCCGGGGTCGGCCCTCAGTGCCCCACTGCCGCAAGACCGCCGTTTTCCGTCCCGCGGGGTTGCAAGGTCGAGATTGACCGTGCGGCAGGTTCACTGCAGCTTCGCCCGATGTGTGCCTCGCGTCGTGCCGATCGAAAACATGCGGCGTGTCGCGGACGGCATTGCAATGAGGGCTGACCCTAGGCAAAATCGGGATCAAGAGCCGCCTTGCCTCCGGCCAGCATAATCCGCACATAGTGCAGACTGCGTTCATCCACAGGAACGATCGGGAAAGGTTTGCCGCAGGCGTCGCACTGCGCCATAGTCGGTTGAGTGGGACTTACCAGGGGCACATGCCGCCCGCAGTAAGGGCACGCATAAAAAAACAACAGCTCCATGCCGTCAGGAGGCACGGGACGCACCGGACGCCGTGACTCGGCCATGTCAGCATAACTCCGCAAGGTTTTTCCCCGTCATGGCGACGGGCGGTTCCACATTCCACAGACCGAGAATCGTGGGCGCCACGTCGGCCAATCTTCCGGGCGACGGCAACGCATGGGCCGCCCCCTCTTCCACCAGGATGCACGGCACGGGATTGGTGGTGTGCGCGGTCTGCGGTTGCCCCTGCGCATCCAGCATCACTTCGCAATTGCCGTGATCGGCGATGATCACCATCCGACCGCCGGAAGCCCGGACGGCTTCGACCATGCGCCCCACGCACTCGTCCACCACTTCGCAGGCGGCGACGGCCGCTTTCAGCACGCCGGTGTGTCCCACCATATCACCGTTGGCCAGATTGCAGACCACCAGCGAGTACACGCCTGATTTCCAGGCTTCGAGAAACTTGTCCGTCACCTGCCGGGCGCTCATACCGGGCTTCAGATCATAGGTGGCCACGTCGCGCGGCGAGGGCACAAGCATGCGATCTTCGCCGGGAAACGGTTCCTCTCGTCCGCCGTTGAAAAAATACGTCACATGGGCATACTTTTCCGTTTCGGCCAAGCGCAGCTGTTTGAGCCCCAGCCCGGAAACCACTTCGCCCAGGCCCATCAGGACGGCATCCTTGGGAAAGGCCACCGGCACATCAAAACTGGCGTCATACGCGGTCATCGTGGCCAATCCGGCCAGACGGGGCACGCCGCCGCGTTCAAATCCGTCGAAATCGGGCAACGTCAGGGCCTGCACCAGTTGACGCATCCGGTCGGCCCGGAAATTGAACAGAAACAAGCCGTCCCCGTCGCGCAGCGCCGATCCGTCCGCCCCGTCCGCCGGTCCGATACGGGTAGGTTTGATAAATTCATCTGTGATGTCCGCGGCATAGGAGGCACGCGCAGCGGCGACAGGATCGTCGGCGGCTTCGCCCTGCCCATGCACCAGCAGATTCCAGGCCTGTTGCACGCGCTCCCAGCGCCTGTCCCGGTCCATGGCGTAAAAACGTCCGCACAGGCCGGCGATCCGCGCCGTCTTCAGCGGCTGCAACGCGGTCTGGAGTTCAGAGAGATATTCCACACCGCGATGGGGGTTGGTGTCACGTCCATCCATAAAGCAGTGGACCAGCACAGAGACGCCCCTTTCACAGGCGATGCGGGCCAACGCTTTCAAGTGGCTGATATGGCTGTGCACACCGCCGTCGGAAAGAAGCCCCGCCAGGTGCAGCCGTCCTCCGGCCGCGCGAACCTTGTCCACAAGCTCAAGGAAAACAGGGTTCTTATCCAGTTCCCCGTTTTCCATAGCGACGTCGATGCGGGTCATATCCTGATACACGACACGCCCCGCGCCGATATTGAGGTGTCCCACTTCGGAATTTCCTATATACCCGGCGGGCAATCCCACGTCTCTGCCTGAAGCCGCCAGTCGCGTATGCGCGCAGGAAGCCAGCAGCGCATCCATATGGGGCGTGCGCGCCACAAACGGAGCATTGCCCGGACCGGCCGGAGCGATGCCCCAGCCGTCAAGAATGAGCAGGAGCGTCGGGGTCATAGCTGTTCTCCAAGGGTAGGGGTGACGGCTCCGGTCCAGAGCGTTTCCAGGCGATAGAGCTCTCGGACGGGTTCCTGAAAGATATTGACGACAATATCGTTGAGATCCACCAGAATCCACTGCCCTGCCTGATAGCCTTCCATGCGCAGAAATTCAAAATTCTCGCGCGAACACAATTCCGCAATGCCGTCCGCCAGGCTTTGACCGTGCCGCACTGAAGTCGCGGTCGCGATAACCAGCGCTTCCGTGAAGGCGTTCTGCCCGGTCAAATCAAGCTCCAGCGGTTCCTTGGCTTTATGCTCCCGCAGCCAGGGCATCAGGACGCGCAGTTTTTCGGAGGTAGACGCCAGAGAATACTTTTTTTTCATAAGTCACCATATCTGTATTCTTGTATAATAACGCAAACTATCGACAAGCGCAAATATCTTTGTCATCCCCCGGCGGTACGCCGGACCTTTCAGCATGACGCCGCGCGCGGATTTCCGGGACCGCGGCATTACCGAAAACCCGCCGTCCGCGCGGGTTCGCCGCTTGACCCTGCCCCGGAAATGCGGCACTGAGTGGGGTACCCGGATGCTCCGCGTAACCGGCTGTTTTTTTCGCACCACTCAAGGAGACCTTTCCGTGTTGTATGATCTGGAAAAAGAAACGCTGCCCCGCGAAGAGATCGAAACCATACAGGCGCGCCGCCTGCATGACCTGTGCGTCAGGGTGTACGCCAACGTGCCGTTTTACCGCAAACGCTTTGACGAGATCGGCATCACGCCCTCCGACATCAACTCCGTGCGGGATCTGCACCTGCTGCCTTTCACCGAAAAACAGGATTTGCGCAACCATTATCCCTACGGGTTGTTCGCCGTGCCGCGTGAAAACATCGTCCGCCTCCACGCCTCCAGCGGCACCACGGGCAAAGCGACCGTCGTAGGCTATACGGCGCGGGATCTGAACACCTGGGCCGAACTGGTGGCCCGCAGCCTGGGGAGCGCGGGGGCGACCGCGCGCGACTTCGTCCATGTGGCCTACGGCTATGGTTTGTTCACCGGCGGGCTCGGCGCCCACTACGGCGCGGAAAAGCTGGGAGCCACGGTCATTCCCGCTTCCGGCGGCTCCACGCGCCGCCAGGTCGTCATCATGCGCGACTTCGGGGCCACCGTGCTCTGCTGCACGCCGTCCTACGCCCTGCACCTCTGGGAGGCCGGACAGGAAGCGGGCATTGATTTTCGGGATCTGCCCCTGCGCACGGGCGTATTCGGCGCGGAACCCTGGACCGAAGCCATGCGCGCGGATATTGAGCAGAAAATGGGCATTGACGCCCTCAATATTTATGGTCTTTCGGAAGTGATGGGACCGGGCGTGGCCATGGAATGCGTGGAAGCCAAGTGCGGCATGCACATCCATGAAGATCACTTCCTGCCGGAAATCATCGATCCGGTGACGGGAGAGCAACTCGCCCCCGGCGAGACAGGGGAACTGGTCATCACCACCCTGACCAAGGAAGGTCTGCCCCTGCTCCGCTACCGGACCCGCGACATCACCACCCTGGATTACACCCCATGCCGTTGCGGACGCACCCATGCCCGTATCGGGCGCATCCGCGGGCGCAGCGACGACATGCTCATCATCCGCGGCGTCAATGTCTTCCCGCAGCAGATCGAAACCATTCTTCTGGAAACCGAAGGGTTGACTCCCTACTACCAAATCATCGTCACCCGTGAAAACAACCTGGACTCCATAGAGGTGCAGGTGGAAGTTTCCGAATCATTTTTCTCGGACGAAATCCGCAAGCTGCAGCGCCGGGAAGCAGGCATACAGAAAAATATCAAGGAATTCCTGGGAATCACCGCGAAGGTGCGCCTTGTGGAACCGCGCAGCATCCAACGCTCCGAGGGCAAGGCCCAGCGCATCGTCGACAAGCGTCTGTTGTCCTGAACGCGGAGAAAAATCGGACGCCGCCGCTTGACATATGAAAAAGGATTCTGCATAGTGCTTTCCCACGCCAGCATAGCTCAGTTGGTAGAGCAGCTGATTCGTAATCAGCAGGTCTAGAGTTCAAGTCTCTATGCTGGCTCCAGTGAATACAAGGACTTATGGAAATTTCCGTGAGTCCTTTTTTCGTATCCGCCCGAATTGTCCCCATTTTGTCCCCACTTCGTTTTTGTTGTAGAAGAGTACAAGGCGGTAGCTGATCTCCTTTCCCCCTTCGCCCAGGGTTTGCAGCGCCGCGCGCACCACTTCCTTGCTCCATAATCGCTCCTGAAACGCGAGCGGCCTCCCTTTGACGGGAGGCCGTTCGCTCGCTTATTATGGGGAAAACATGGAGGGCCATATGTCGCTGACACAAGTGCATCTTGATGAGAGAACGTTGATTCGGCTGGACGCGATTGCCGCCTCACAGGACTGTTCACGTGAAGAGCTTTTACGTGAAGCTGTCGGAAACTACCTTGAGCTTACAGAACTGAAGGCCGCTGTTGAAAAAGGGCGGGCAGATGTTGCTCGTGGCGCGACCTATTCAGCCGAAGAAGTGGAAAGCTATTTTGCCCGTAAGCGGAACGAACTGCGGACCAGAGCAGGACAATAATGCGCGTGCGCTGGTCTGCCTATGCTCGGATTCGGCGTGAGGAAATTTTTGATTACATTTCCTCTGACGATCCTCATGCGGCTTTACATCTTGATGACAATTTTTCCAGTGCGGCGCGTCGCTTGCAGACAATACCCTCCAGAATAACCATTACCTGACCTTTCCCTGTGCAATGCTTCTGTTCAGTTCCATGCCGAAAGGATTTTCCCAAAAGCATCCGCGAATTTCAGTATCGGCGTAATCCTCGCCGATGCGGATGAAGAGGTAATCTTCGTCATCCATCTCATGCATCAACGACTCCACAAAAGCCACTTCGGAGAAGTCGGAATACCATTTGTTCCAAGCCCAATGCCAGACCATAGCGCCGCTGCTGGAATTGGTATAATGGCTGTCGGCCTGAGATAACAGATCCTGCACCTCTCCGCGCGTTTCTTCAGGTGTTTCCCGATCGGTCAGCTTGTTGCTCAGAGCTTCCACGCCCTTTTTGGTCAGAGTCAGTGCCGTGTCGGAATAGTACCCCATGCTCGTTCTCCTTTCAGTTTACAGGGGGTATGACAAACCGTTGAAAAGGCCGCCCCTCCCGCTCGCAGCGGGCAAGCAGCGCATCCACGTTGATGTCCGGATTTTCGGCGCGGAACAGCGTCTCCAATGCTCCCGCAAGGCGGCACGGTCCAGGGTGCGTCGTCCGGCTTGTGAGGTGACGCGAAAACGATGTGTGTCCGCGTTGATCCGGTCCCCCGCCATACCGGTGAGGGCGTAGGCGGCCTTGCCGGTTGCCCGCATCAATGGTGATTGCGCCTGAGACATGAATCCTCCTGAAGGCAGTGAAGCCGCTCTCCGGTTTGGAGAACGGCTTCACTGCCGCTGCGTTTGCGTGTTGGTATTTACGAGGCGTCGGCATACTTCCACCACATCTTGCGCCGGGCATTCCATGTGAAGCCCGCACCCATGAGCAGTTCTTTTTTGGGATGGGTCTGCCCGGTGGCGATGATGCAGAGCCGTCCATCCTGTGTGGCGACGCTTTGGTAGATGATGCCGTCAATGCGGGGCAGACCGGAGAAATCTCCTCGCTGTGGCGTCGATTTCAAGGTGTCTTGCGAAGACTTTCCTTGAGTTGCCTTGACCGAAAGGCCTTTTTGCATCTGAGGGGCATTTCTGGCCCGTC
>CASQEL010000147.1 GCA_949427775.1 uncultured Desulfovibrionaceae bacterium | reverse complement strand
GGGGGTGGGGCGGAGCCCCATATCTTTTGGAGCATTTCAACCGTGAACTGCTCTAAAATTGCATAGTTGGCAATAGAAAGTGCATTTTTTGGCATTGCAACATTCAGTGAAGCAGAATGGAAAAAGTTATTCTCTGACATTAATGTATTTATGGAAGGTGATTTGTAAAAATGTTGAACTGGTCTATTTTAATCCTTGCCAGTGGTTTTGAGATAGGATGGGTAATGGGGATAAAATATAGTCATTCTATACCAGAATGGATCGCTACCATCCTTTGTATTGTATCAAGTTTTATATTTCTCACAATGGCTACACGAAGAATGAGTGCATCAATAGCATATGTATTATTTGTTGTTTTTGGAACAGTTGGTTCTTATTTAATAGATGTATTTTATGGAAAGGAGATGACTTTTTTTTCAATATTATCAATTGTGATACTTTTAATTTCTATAATTGAGCTAAACAAGGAAGAAAACAAGTGAGTTGGATATTTGTAGTTTTAGCGGGAATTCTTGAAGTATTTGTTGTATTGAGTATTAGAATGTTGGCATATAAAAAGTATTTTTACGGTATAATAATTTACATTTCTTCATTGTCGACATCTATATATTTTTTGCATTTGTCCATGAAAACTATAGATGCATCAGTAGCATATGCGGCATATACAGGAATAGGAGTAATAGGAACTGTTATATCAGGTATTTTGTTTTGGGGTGAAAGTAAAAGTGTTAAAAAAATAGTATGTATATTTTTCATAACATGCTCTGTAATTATGTTGAAAATGTCCGGATAATACTGTAATTTTGGTAAAATCGATTTAATAGATTGTTTTAATATACATCTGCTTCATACGTTGTCGGCGCCTACTTTGAGCACAAGAATCAGGGGTTTCCATATATTTTGTGGCAGCTATGAACTGTCCTCTCGCACTGTGTATCCGGTATAGCGCATGTACAGGGCAATGACCGCATCCAGCCGTGATTCGTCCCTCAGATTGGGGAAAAATCCTATTGTTGTCCGGCTAAGCAGCATTGAACATTCCACCGGCTAAAGCCGGTGGAGTGTTCAATCAGCTTGCCGCACGGCGTTCCATGCGCGATGGATTGCGATGTCTGGCCGCCGCTGGGAACCGACTGTACCACGAGGGGCTGAAAAGCGTGGCCCGCTCCACGGTTGCCGATGCAAACAATGTACGCCCTGCCGGCGTTTGTGACCATTTCCGATGTCCGCACTCACGAAAGCCGGGTTGCCCGCACCATGGAACTGCCCAAAGGCTCCTTACGGTTTTTGACAAGGGGTATATCAATTATCATGATTCCTGCTTTCCGGCGCGCGGAATTTTTGCTTGTCCCGCATGGTTGCCACTGCGGGCACATGCAGCCCCCGCGCCACGGCTGCCAGATCGCCAAGAAAGCTCTCCAGTTCATGGCAGGCGATGCGCACGAGACAGACGTCCGCCTTGCCGCTCTCCCGGGCCAGCGCCGGCAAGCGCTGTTTGATGACGACGCAATCCCCGGAATCCTTGTCGCGCAAAATGATGAACCGTGAGCCCGGATCGTGCCGGAAACGGATTTTTTTGACCACCTGGCGTTCCAGATCCCGCTTACCGTTGAAGGTAATGTACTTCAGGCATTTCTTCCGGGACAAGCCGTTTCACCACAGGAATCAGCATATTTTTTGCGGATTCTTCTTCCAGCAAAAAAACAAGCGCACTCATTGCGGGTCCGCCTTGCCAAACAGCCCCTGATTCCACAAATAGCCCATCTTATCCCCAGCTTCCATATAGGCAACGATCTGGGCATTATCGGCGGCGCGGCAGACAGTGCTGAAACCATCGTTACCCTTTTTCAGCCAAAAGACTTCCTCCAGCTCTGCAGCATTGAGGAAATCCGGGGAATGCGTGGAAACCATGACTTGCCCGCCTCTTTCGGCATAGTTGCGAAATTCAGTTCCGGGAACAGGCGAGGATAAAGCTGCTTCTCCGGTTCTTCCACGCACAGGAAGGGATGCGGGCTAGTATCGCATAACACAAAATACTTCGTATTTTGTGTTATGCGATACTAAAGCATTTTCAGGTTGAAATGCGCTCGAAGAGGTCGCGGGCCACCTGTTGCAGATTATCCCCGCCGGCGGAGAGGTGCTGTCCGGGACAAGCTTCCATATGGAGGCTTTTCCCACACCTTGACACTGCACTTTTCCTTTTCTTTTAAGAGATAGTAGCAGGTTGCCAATTTTCTTTTGTTCTGTGGATAAGGCTGTACTCAGCTGATCCGGCAACAGTGATTCAATCTCGTGGCGGGGTGCGGCCCTGAGACGCGGAAGAGCAAGGATCTGCCCTTCATGGAAGGATCTTGGCCGTCCTTTCATTCGTACATGGCGGACGCGACTGTCAGGAGGTGAAAGACGCGCCACAGCTCCGTCATGGCTTGAGGCAGGCATGTATTGCGATATTTTCGGGGTGTGCGGTTACCTTCCATGTAGTCCGCAGATTTTCTTCAAAAAATTCACCCGCATTTTCCATTGTTATTTTATGCCGTGACGGATCAGACGTTCGGCGGGACGGGATCGTTGTTCTCAAGGGCTTGCATGCGCTTGGCCTGAGCCGCGGCCAGCGGCAGATAACTGTACCACCAGATGGCGTTTTCCAGGATTTTGGCAATCTGCCTCTGCAGTTCGGGATTACCCGCGTTGAAGATGGGAATGGGAATGGTTTTTTTCTGATTCTTTTGTTCGGTTTCGCTCATAAATTCCACCTCCAGAACAATGCTTCGCATTGCCTGGAACAGGGCGGGATCCATCTCCCGCATAGCTTGGGCGGAAATATCCGTGGCGCACTGGGGCGGCGTTTTCAGCCACGAGGTGGCGTCTGTATTGAACTGTTTGCCGTTGAGCAACAGACGCACGGCGGTTATATTGGGCAGATGGAGCGCGTAACGCGCCGCAAGCTTGCCGTTGAGCACCTTGCGGTAGAAAAATGTCGCCAGTTCATCAGAAGCCGCCAGGATCTCTGTCACTTTTTTCCCGTTGGAAAAGGTGCTCATGTTGGCTGTCATGCGTGTCAGCGTGGCGATATCGCTCTTTTCTTTACTGACGCAATCCTGATGACGCAGGCTTTTTCTACGGATATCAAGGAAGAAGCAACCGATGACGACGCAGATCAGTAAAACAATGCCTGTTTCAACCACGGGTATTCTCCATGCCGGCAAAATATGGATGTTCCGAAAAACGATGCATGGGGCGATGCCTTGCGGGCGGCAGGCCTCAGATCGGAAAAACCACGTACCTTTCAATATATAAAGCGGTCTTTGTTTCGGCAACAGCTTTTACAGCATGCGCCGGGGTAATTGCACGAACGAAGATAATCCATTGAGAATATTAGCAATACATATGTCGACCGCTGAATGTTTTCTTCGTTATTTCAAAGAGTTATACGCTTCATGCGATTGCCCTGCACATGTGCGCCTTGAAAGTATCCCCGCGGCGAAACGCGGTTCGCCCCGGGCTGATTTCCCGTCTTTGCCGGAGCAACGTCGGCATGGAGTGTACCTGATTTCATTTGGCACATGCTATAGGCGAAGGTTCAGCATGGCAGGCGGGCGATCCATTTCTCGCGGGCGCTGCCCATGTACCAGGGGACGGCGAGGTCGGGGTAACGCCGCCGGGCTTCACGGGCCGCCTGTTCGGCCATTGCCGGCGCTTTGGGAAGATCCGCTTTGTGACACAGCACGACGCGTCGGGCGTGACCTGGACTGGTGCGGAACAGCCCGTCCGGGTGCAGGGCCAGATCGCACAGATGGCCGGGCCGCACAGGGGTTTTCGGCATCGCGCCGCACAGGCGGGCCGCCTTTTCGGGGCGATGCACGGCGTCTTGAAACCATCTGCCCACCCCGTCCAGCCCAAGGACCGCCACGCAGAGTTGCGCGCACGGAGGCACGGCCGGTTCATGGGCGGCCGGAGCTTTGAGGGGCAGCATGGCCGCGCCGTCGGCTTCCACCAGCATCACGTCCGCGATGCCTGCCAGTCCGGCAATGTCTTGCGGGGCGAATCCGGCAAGCTTGTCCGCGTCCTTCCCGCGCGCCAACGTCAAACGACCGTGAAACTCCAGAGCGCGTCGTACGGCGTCGGGCGCGGGCGAAGCCTCTACCATCAGCCCGGGACTCTGGGCCGGGGATGGGGGGTAAATATGGGTCGTAGTCGTGGTGATGACGGTTTTTCCCGTCGCCGCCAGCAACCGGGCCAGCTCGTAAAGCAGCGTTGTTTTCCCCCCCGCGCCGACCAGGGCGATGATGGAAGGCGGGCGCTGCCGTGCTCCCGCCCCGCACTCTTCCGGTGGAAGCAGCAGGGCGATCAGAGGAAGGCGCATCAGAGATCCCGGAAAAACGGCAGACGGCCGGAGCGGGCCGCTACAAGCTCGGCGACGACGGAAACCGCGATTTCTTCCGGAGTGTCCGCGCCGATGGCAATGCCTATGGGACAGCGCACGCAGGCCAGCTCGGCATTGGGGACTTCCTGTTCCCGCAGGGAAGCGTACAGCTCTTCCCGTCTTTTGCGGCTGCCGAACACGCCGATATACCGGGCCTTGGTGCGCAGCGCCTGGGTAAGCACATCCAGATCATGGCTGTGACCGCGGGTGGCGATGACCATATAATGCTGCGGCCCGATGCCGCAGCGGGCTTCCAGATCGGCGAACTCCTCGACCACATAGGCGGCGCGGGCCATGGGAAACCGTTCCATTGAAGAAAATTCGGGCCGATCGTCGACGACGTCCACGACAAATCCCGCCTGCTCGGCCGCACGGGCGATGCACAGAGAAACCTGCCCTCCTCCGCATAGGAGCACCACAGGAGGATGTTGCAGAGGTTCCACATACAGCGTGCGATCTCCGTAGGCCATCAGGCCGGGATCTCCGGCCTGCATTGCCGCCACGCCGGGAGGAAGCGCGGTCAGATCCAGATAAAACGCCCGCTGCGCCTGTTGCGGATTGGTGATGTCCACCAGCCAGCAACCGGGCTTGCCCTCGGCCAGCGCGGCGGCCGCCCCCTCGAACAGATTCAGTTGCGTCGGGGCCAGAGGCTCCACCAGGAGCTCTGTTTCACCGCCGCAAGGCATGTCGGCGGTTTCCGGAGTTTCGTTCCGCAGGTCGAAATGCAACCGGGTGGAAACGCCGCTCAGCAGCGCCTGGCGCGCGGCGTCGACGGCTTTGGCCTCCATGAGGCCGCCGCCCATAGAACCTGCGACGGCGGCATCGCTGACGAGCATGCGCGTTCCCGGACGGCGCGGCGCGTAGCCGTCGCGGGCGATGACCGTCACCAGCACGGCGGGGGTTTCGCTACGCAAGAGATTGATAATGGTGTGTTCCATCCGAGTATTTTATGCTACTCCGTGCGGCCTGTCCATGCCGGGAAACGACGGTGCCGGGGCAATCGCATGAGCGCATAATTCTTTGAAATAACGAAGAAAATTTGTAGTGACCGACGTATGCATCGCCAATATTTTCAACAGGGCATCTTCGTTCGTGCGATTGCCCTGACGACGACGCGGGGGTCCGGATAGCCGGACCCCCGCGGGAAAACGCCTTGCGTTGTCGGCGGATATGCTCTAATACGCCGAAATATATAAAATTTCGGCGTACTAGAGCATTTTCAGGTTGAAATGCGCTCTTGGGGGCTGCTCGCCCCCAAACCCCTCGGCAGGGGAATGATTCCCCTGCACCCCCAATGGCCAGCCGGCGCAAAGCGCCGGCCAGCAAAATGGGGGGACTGAACAATCCGGGGGGGCA
>CASQEL010000146.1 GCA_949427775.1 uncultured Desulfovibrionaceae bacterium | reverse complement strand
TCGGCGCTTTGCGCCGACCGGCCATTGGGGGTGCAGGGGAATCATTCCCCTGCCGAGGGGTTTGGGGGCGAGCAGCCCCCAAGAGCGCATTTCAACCTGAAAATGCCCTACTGAGGATCGGACTTGTATCGTTCGTAGGCCTCCAGCACGGTTGCGAGGTGCGGGGGGACAAGCGTTTGCGGACTGCGGGCCGCCACCACGGCCCCGCGGGCCGCGCGCCCGACGGCGGCCCGCATTTCCGGTCGTTCAAGAGGATGCAAAACAGCCGTAAGCCGGTCCTGTCGGCTCCCGCGCGGCAAGGTCAGCATGGTTTCCCCCGGTTTCAGAAGCGCGTCAGAGAACGCATCGGCGGCGGGCATCATCAACGCCGCGCCGCAGCTCATGGCCTCCCGCCAGCCGGGCAGGGACGAGGGGGAGGCGTCCGCGCAGACATGCAGGCACGTGGCGCGGAACATGTCCCGGTATTCGGCGGGGCGCAAAAAATCGACAACGCGCAACCGGTGACCCAGGGGCTGCGGCAACCGCGCGCGCCATGCGTCAAACAGCGTGAACGCGGGGTTGCCGCCAAAACACGCCACAATCCGGCAGTCCGGTCGGGCCGTGAGGAGATCCCGCATCAGATCCCGCAGGTCCGATGCCGCCGCGAGGCGGAAATGCCGCATGTCAAAAGAAACAAGTTCCGGCGCGGGGGCAACGCCGTCGCGGGGCACGGCCTCGGCGCTGTCCGGACACATCCAGTCCGTATCCACCCAAGGCGTCAGGTAACGCAGTCCGGCCCGCAGCGCCGGGGGAAACAGCTCGCGTTGCCTTTCGGAAAAGATGAAACACAGCTGACTTTGCAGCATCTGCACCCACTGCATGGCCAACGCCGCCCGACTTCCTTCCGTGAAATCCGCTCCCGGCCAGAGCGCCTCCTCCACCCCGGCGTAGAAGACATGAAACGCGCGGGGAAAGGCTTTTTGGGCAAAAAACGTGACGCCGCCCGAGGCAGAGCTGAACACGCATTCCGGCTGAAATTCCGCGTTGAGC
This sequence comes from uncultured Desulfovibrionaceae bacterium, assembly GCA_949427775.1. Classification (GTDB taxonomy): domain Bacteria; phylum Desulfobacterota; class Desulfovibrionia; order Desulfovibrionales; family Desulfovibrionaceae; genus CASQEL01. The sequence goes on along the minus strand of CASQEL010000146.1, from coordinate 4,800 downwards.
CGCTCCAGAAACGTGTAGCCGCTCTTGCCGGAAAGCAGGAACCGACACCAGATCTGGGCATAATTTTCCTCTCGCGGGGGACGCCGGAGACGTTCGGTTCTGAGGATGACGCGGCGCACGCCCGGCACAGTCGCCCCACGGCGCTGATGGCATGAGGCGAAAAGCACTTCATTGTTCGGGTCGGCGGCAAGACTCCCGGCCATGAAGCCGAAACGCCCCGGAAAATTCTGGTGACAGAAAAGAATGCGCATACCGCTCCAGGCAGTATCAAGATATGACGACCGGGGCGGCAAAGGCCGCCCCGGTCTGTTTCATTGACGATCAGCCGTTGATGGTTTGCAGAGTGAACTGCTGGGCCATGCTTTCCGCTTCACTCACCTGATCCTGCTGCGCCGTGAGCGTGGTTTCCAGCGTCACATCGCCTTTGGTGTACGTCGTATAGGTTTTGCCGTCCTCGCCGGTCACGGAGTCTTCCCGCGTCCAGCCGGTCAAGGTCAGGGTTCCCTTGTCGTGATCGATGGTCATGCCAAGGGTTTCGGCCAGTTGAGCCATGTTCGTCAGATCGAGAGCCTCCGCGCCCTTGATGAGCACTTCCACACTCTCCACGCGCGGGCTGTTCGGGTCTGTCGCCTGGAGCATGTCTTGCAGGGAACGATCGGTATCGGCCAGCAGCACGTCAATGCCCTCGCCGCCGTGAATGAGGTAATCCGTGGGGTCGTAGACGATGAGGTCGTCGCCCGCGCCGCCGTAGATGGAGTCGCTGCTCGCGCCGCCGTCAAGGTAGTCGTCGCCGCCCATGCCGAAGAGCATGTCCTCCCCGTCCGTGCCGAACAGGTCCTCGTTGTCGTCCGTGCCTTCCTTGCGGGCGTCATCGTTTTCCCGCGCGGCAACCGCGCGGTCAACCGCCGCCGTTTTCATGGCCGGGGAGTGGTCCGCGTCCGCCATTGCCTGATCCGGGGCGCGATCCGCAGCTTCCATCGTCGGATCCGGAACCACAGGCGCATCGGCCGCGAGAACATCCAAGGCCGCGTTGTCGGCTATGCTGTCATCACCCCCATTCCGCTGCGCGGCGGGATTCACGTCCGGAATCGCCGCCACGGCATCGTCGGCGGTATCCGCGGTTGTCCGGGCGGCGGCATCCGCGGACACCAGCGGGGTATAATCGCCTTTAACCTCGGACTGCCCCAGCGTCGTCTCCAGTTGCAACTTGCTTCCGTCTTCCAATGTGAATTCAAAGGTCAGGTTGCCGCCCACACTGTCAATCTGCTTCCATGCGGCGCCGAGCACGAGCATCTCGTTTTCTATCTTGATGCCGTACCTCTCCTCCAGCGTCTTGTGACTGGTGATGCCGAGGTTTTCCACATGATCGGTGCCCATGCTCCTGAGCAGAATTTCGATGCCGCCGACATACGGCCTGTCGCCGCTTCCATTACCGGCATCCAGCATTGCGGCAAGGCTGGGATCGCCTTTGCCGGCGAGCAGAATATCAATATCGCTGCCGCCATGAATGATGACGTCGTTGCCGTCATAAACAAGGATGTCGTTGCCGCTGCCGCCGAAAAGCATGTCCTTGTCGGTGGAGTCGGAACCATGCTTGTTTTTACCGTTACCGTAAAGGTAATCATTCCCGGCGCCGCCAAAAAGGATATCGTTGCCAAGGCCGCCAAAGAGCGCATCATCGCCGCCCTCGCCTTCATACTTCTCCAGTCTTTTCAGAATGGCTTCCAAATCAAGTCCATTTGGCTGGTCCGCATTTGGTTTGGAGCCGTTCAAGCGCCAAAAAATCTGCTCATAATCAGCTGCCGGGGTGCCCCAAGGGGCAAGTTCGTTGCGAAGGTGCGTTTCAAAATCATTCCCGGCATCACCGAACAGGATATCATTGCCGCCGCGGCCGTACATCAGATCATTGACTTCCGTACCCGTCAGTATGGCTCCATTGGTATCGTCTTTGGCATCCTTGCCATCGAATGTATCGTCCACCACATTCTGGAACCTGTCGAGAAGGATATCCAAATCAGCGTTTACCGTTTGCGACGCGCTTGCGACATCACCATCGCTATCCGTCACCTGGAACTTGAGATCAAAGGTCGGCTTATTGCCGTTTTCGAGATCAAAATTGTAGAACTGATCTATTGTCCATTTACCCGTAGCCGGATCCACCCTGACGATGAAAAGCGCGTTGCCGTCAAGGTTGGTGCCGTTATCGCCATTGGGCTTCCCGGACAGGGTGAAAAACATCACGTTGGGATCGCCCGGATCCTTAACGAGTTCAAGTTCATACAGGCCGCTGCCCGGCGCACCCTTGACTTCCACCATTGGCGGAATGCCGAAATTGCTCAAATCAACATCCCAATGGAAAGAATCCGACGCAATTCCATCCGCGCCGGGATTTATTGCGAATGCGCCCTCATGTTCCCAAGAGGGACGCGTCATTTCCAGCGTTTTGACAGTGAACGCCGAATTATTGCCATTCTCGCCGGGAAGCGCGGAAATAAACACCTTTGTGAAACCGTCGGGTACATCAATATGAATTTTTCCATTCGCAAGATCGGCCCAGGAAACTTCCTTCGTGAACACCACCGTATCGTCATTATTGTTGCGCGGGGTGAGCATGAACGTGATCAGCGCCTTGTCGCCGTCTTCAAATTTTCCGAATTCCAGATTCATGCCGTAGGACACGGAACCGTTTTTGGTTTCAAGCACAAGCGCTTCGGCGAGCGTTGAGCCTGGGTTGTCGCCAGGCTTCATGGTAATCTCGTTATTGTCCCAATTGCCGACACCAAGCCCATCCTGGGAAATGGACAGTTCTTTTCCTCTGAAGCTGCCATCAAGGTCTTCGCCGTTTCTGTCATCTACCTGTTCGACAACAAGACGACCGTCATCCGCATAGGTGTATTTTACATTTGAAGCGAATATCTGCACGGAATTTTGCTCAATTCTGGAATATCCAGTCCCATTGCCGTTCGAACCGGGGTTGAGATTCGTAAAATCATCTTGCCGAAAATCAAGGCTGATCTGGGGCGTCGGATCCGCAATCTGATGGCTGCGGTAGTCGCTGGTGGTGATTGTGGGCACATCGTCATGCACTTCCACCTTGAGCACGCCTTCCGCCGTGTCGCCGCTGCCGTCGGTGACAGTGATGCCGATGCTGCCGGTCAGGGTTGTATCGTTCCCCGTGTCCTGGTCATGAGTCTGATTGCCGGTCAACTCATATGTATAGTTGACCTCCCACTTGCCGTCGACAAACGTCACATTCTCAGGCTGAACAGTAAGCTGTACCCCGTGTGCGGAGGCGTCGCCCTCCACGGAGACAACCTCGCCGCCCTTGATTGTAATCGTCATGCCGCCGATCGTGATCGTGCCGTCCTCACCATGCAGATCCACACGGAAACTGCCTGTTCCCGTTTTCGCGTGCGTTTCTGTTTCCCCATGCTGGGGCTGATCCCCTTCATCCACGACAATTTTGCCCACTTCAACCTGCGTGGTAGTGGGATCGTCGGGATTATCGGGCCGGTCCGGATCAGGATCAGGATCCGTACCCGGCGTAATCACCGGCACCGTCTTGCCGACGGTAATGGTGATGGAGGCGGTATCGTTGTCGCTGTCCGTGGCGGTGAGGGTGATTTCCTTGCTGACGGTGACGTTCGGGTCCGCCGGATCAAAGGAATAGCTGTACTTGCCGTCCTCTCCTTTCGTCACGGTCAGCACACCTTCGGCAAAGGTAAACTTGGTTTCATTGCCGTCGGTTGTCGTTTGCGTCGCGCCTTCCGCGGTGAGCGCCCCGGTTGTGGCGGCGCCATCCGCACCGTACTCCAGGCCGAACGTTCCTCCCAGCTCTGTTGCGTTCCCGGTGCTTTCCGTCGAAAACCGCGGCACATCGTCATGCACTTCCACATTGAGCTTGCCGGAAGCCGTGTCGCCGCTGCCGTCGGTGACGGTGATGTCGATGCTGCCGGTCAGGGTTGTATCGTGATCGAGAGCGGGATCGTTGTTTTTGTCATGAGTCTGATTGCCGGTCAGCTCGTATGTATAGTTGACCTCCCACTTGCCGTCCACAAGCTCCGCGTCGGTGATGGTTACCTTCACGCCGTTCACGGTCACGGTCCGGTTGCCGTCGGGGCTGATGCGTGTGGCGTCATCCTCGGGCAGTTGCAGCGTCACGGTTGCGTCACCATACGTCAGCACGATGCTGCCGCCCGGCTCGCCATGCACGTCCACCGTGAAAGAGTACTGGCCCTTAAAGCCGTGCAGGGTGTGCCCGTCGCTGCCGCCGGAGAGCGCGCCTTCGTCCACCACGATATGCGCGTTGCCGGAGGCAGGCACCCAGTTCGAGTCACTTTCGCCGTTGCCGGGATGATCCGGATCCGGCTTCGGGCGGGGGGGCACGGGCGTTTCAATATCCGGCGTCGGGTCAAGGGGCGTGGAAGGAGCCGAACCGGCCGAATCCGCGCCGCGCCCGGCATCGTCGCCCTTCCAGCCGTAAGCCTCGCGATCTTCTTCTTCCACGGACGGGAAGTTCATGCCCAGATCCAGGCCGCCCAGGCGGTCAATACCCTCGGCAAGACTCGCGTTGGCGTACTCATGGTAGCGCGCGCCGTTGGCGACGGTCGTCCCCGTGGCGGGACCGGCGGCGGGCATGAGGTCGGGCTCGTTCATGGCGGCGAAGAAGTCCGCGCCGGAAATTTCCGCGCCATCCACCACGAAATCGGGAATGTTTTCCTTGGAGTACGTGGTGTAAAAATCGGTCAGCTCAAGGGAGCCGCCATCGTCGAAGGTCAGAACCAGATTGTCGCCGTCGCG
>CASQEL010000145.1 GCA_949427775.1 uncultured Desulfovibrionaceae bacterium | reverse complement strand
GCGGCCTCGTCGTTTTCCATCAGCGCCTCGGCGTAGAGCAGATTGAGTGAGGAATCGTCGGGAAACTGCCGCAGACCGATTTCCAGCGCCCGGAGAGCCAGGGGGGACTTGCGGCTCATAAGCCAAATGCCCGATTCCACATAGATGCCGACAGGCGATTGACCGGAGGACAATGCCTGCAACGAGCTCACCAGAGCTTCCTCGTCCTCCTGCCGCAATGCCTGATCATAGAGGAGAAAGGCATAGGTGGTCTGCGCTTCGGGGGAGAGTTTCCATTCGATGGCCCGGGAATCACCGATATCGCCGTCGCGTTTTTTCTCGTGGGAGACGCAGCCGCCGCATCCCAACAAAGGCAGGGCGATCACGGCTGCCAGCGCCAGCGCCACATAACGGAAGAAAAACGAATGTTTCATGGTCTACGGGGCGATCCAGTCTTCGGAAAAGTCCTTGATGTCATTGGCCAGGTGCTGCCGGAGTTTTTCCAACAGGCGGGCTTCCAGTTGACGTACACGTTCTCGCGTAACGTTATACCGTTCCCCTATCTCGCGCAAGGTGACAGGTTCGTCGGTCAACAGGCGATTTTGCAGAATATACCGTTCTTTTTCGTTTAATTTCGGAAGGATGCTCTTGAGTTTGTCCTGCACAAGATCGGCGATTTCACTGGTGGCGAGATGTTCTTCGATGCCCGGACCCAGCGCCGGAAGAAAATCCATGCGCGTGGCTCCGCCGGAGTCGTCGCCCACAGTCATGTTCAGAGACATGTCCGTGGAGGCCAGGCGCGAATCCATTTCCGAAATCTGATCCTCCGTCACGCCCAGACGTTCCGAGAGCATAGCCGCGTCCGGATCGAAGCCCTGGGAAATGAGTCTCTGACGTTCCTTGTTCAGATTATAGAACAACTTGCGCTGCACCTGAGTGGTGCCGATCTTGACCATGCGCCAGTTGTCCATGATGAATTTGAGGATATATGCCTTGATCCAGAACGCCGCGTAATAGGAAAATTTGATGCCCTTGTCGGGATCGAATTTATTGACGGCGCGCATGAGGCCGACATTGCCTTCCTGAATGAGGTCCAGCACGTTCTGCATCCAGCGACGCTGAAAATCCATGGCGATTTTCACTACCAGGCGCAGATGCGAGGAAACCAGGCGGAACGCCGCGTCCGCATCTCCGGTGGCGCGTACCCGTTGCGCCAGCTCAAACTCCTCGTCCGGTTTGAGCATGGGAAAACGGCTCACCTCTTTGAGATACAGGTGCAGGCTGTCCCTGGTTCCCGCCGTACTGGGCAGGGTGGGCATGGCGGGGGCGGGCACGCCGTCCGCCGCGACGTCGATGATTGGCGCCTCGTCCTCCAGATCCTCCAGCAGTTCTTCTTCGTCCACCAGGACTTCCGGATCGACTTCTTCGACAACTTCCGCCTCGGGCGCGGCATCGATGGCGTGCGAAGCGGCTTCCAATGTATTTTTATTGTTTTTTTCCATACGATAAGGGGGCTGAGGTACGGGATGAAACCCGACGTGGTAAAACCGATTTTAATGCTATAGTTTTGGTTTGTTCTTTTCAACGATTTTCAGTAGTAAAAATTTCTGACGCGACAGGGATTCCCCAGGGGAACGCCCGGACGACGAAAAAATCTGCAGGAGCAACCACACGTGTCCGATTTTCAACAAGCGCTGAATACAGGCCGGATTCTTTTTCTTGACGGAGGCATGGGCACCATGCTCCAGGCGGCCGGGATGCCTGCCGGGGTCAGCCCGATGCGCTTTTGTCTCGAACGCTCCGATATTCTGCAAGGCATACATGCCGCCTATGCGGCCGCCGGGACGGATATTATCACAACATGCACCTTTGGGGGAAACCGTTTCAAGCTGCCTCCGGATCTGGATGTGATCGAGGTCAACCGCACCCTGGCCGCAACGGCTCGCGTCGCTGTGTCCTCCTGCGGGAACCGTCAGATTTTTGTGGCCGGAAACCTCGGTCCCACCGGGCATTTCGCGCGGCCGCTGGGTGATGTGGAGCCCGCGGATCTTGTGGCCGCGTACAGGGAGCAGGTGCGCGGCCTGGTGCAGGGCGGCGCGGATCTGATTTTTATCGAGACGCAGTTCGATCTGGCCGAAGCCCGCGCCGCCGCCGTGGCCGCGCACCTGGAATGCGATCTGCCGATCATTGCGTCCATGACGTTTGAACAGGGCGTCAGTCTGACAGGTTCCACTCCGGAAATCTTTGCTGAAACCATGCAGAATCTGGGCGTGGCGGCACTGGGCGCCAACTGCAGCGCCGGTCCCGAGCAGATGGAGCCGGTCATAAAAGAAATACTGGAGCATTCGCGCGTGCCTGTTCTTGTGGAGCCCAATGCCGGTCTGCCCGAGCTGGTGGACGGAGAGACGGTTTTCCGTCTCACGCCGGAACCTTTTGCCCGGAAAACGGCGGAGTTCGCCGCGGCGGGGGTTCAGATTCTGGGCGGCTGCTGCGGGACCACGCCGGATCACATCGTTGCCCTGCGCAAGGCTGTGGAAGGAGTGGAGCGGCGCAAGCCCGCCCGTCGGACCGGCGGAAGCGGCATTGTCCTGACCTCGCGTTCCTCGCTGGTGCGCATCGGCGGGGACGCCCCGCTGGCCATCATCGGGGAGCGCATCAACCCCACAGGAAAAAAACAGCTTACGGCGGAGTTCCAGGCGGGAGAATACGGCTTGGCGTTGCGGTATGCCGACGAGCAGATCGCTGCCGGAGCTTCACTGCTGGACGTAAACGTGGGCGCGCCGCTGGTGGACGAGCAGGCGCTGCTGCCGGAGCTGACGTTGAGGCTTACGGAGCGTTGCGGCGTGCCCCTGTCGCTGGATTCCTCCAATGCCGAAGCCATCGCCCGCGCGTTGCCCTATTGTCCGGGCTCGCCGCTGGTCAATTCCGTCAGCGGCGAAACCGGCCGCATGGAAAATCTCGGACCATTGTGCCGTGACTGGGGCGCGCCGTTTATTCTTTTGCCGCTGCGCGGCAAAAAACTGCCGGTTATGGCCGCCGACCGTATCGCCATTCTGGAGGAACTGCTGGAACAGGCCGAGGATCTGGGCATTCCCCGGAGATTGATGATGGTGGACGTGCTGGCGCTGGCCGTCTCCTCCAAGGCCGAAGCCGGGCGGCAATGCCTGGAAACCATCCGCTGGTGCGTGCGGGAAGGACTCCCTACGACCATCGGGTTGTCAAACGTTTCTTTCGGTCTGCCCGCGCGGGACTTGCTCAACGCCACATATCTGGCGCTGGCTGCGGGGGCGGGGTTGAGCTCGTGCATCGGCAATCCGTCCAACCCGCGCCTGTGCGAAGCGCGCGACGCTGCAAACGTGTTGCTGAACAAGGATCGGAACGCCGCGCAATTCATCGCCGGTTATGTCCGATGGACTCCCGGCCGGGGGGGAGGCGGCGCGGGGGGAGCTGTTGACAGGAGCGCGGCCGCCGGCCTTGAAGACGCCGTTCTGCGCGGCGACAGGGAAAACGTCGTGCGGCTGGTGGAACAGGAACTGGACGCCGGAGCCGATCCTCTGGCGCTGGTGCAGACGAAACTGATTCCGGCCATTACCGAAGTGGGAGCCCGCTACGAGCGCCGCGAATACTTTCTGCCCCAGTTGCTTCGATCCGCGGAAACCATGCAGACGGCCTTCCGGCGCCTCAAGCCGTTGCTGGAAGCGCGGCAGGGCGCGGAAGAGCGTCCGGTTGTCGTGCTGGCTACCGTGGAAGGGGATATACACGATATCGGAAAGAACATCGTGGCGTTGCTGCTGGGCAATCACGGCTTTGAAGTGGTGGACGCCGGCAAGGACGTCAAAGCCGGGGACATCGTGGCCTGCGCCGTGGAGCACAAGGCCCGCATCGTGGGATTGTCCGCGTTGATGACCACAACTATGGTGCGTATGGAAGACACTGTTAAACTGGTGCGCGAGCGACGCCTGCCCATCAAGGTGATGGTGGGCGGGGCCGTAGTCACGCAGGCTTTCGCGGACGCCATCGGCGCCGACGGATATGCCCCCGATGCCGTGGACGCGGTGCGTTTGGCCAAAGCATTGACACAGGACGTATTATGAACACATATATGCGAGGCGCGCGTTGCATCGCGCTGTTCTGCTGGCTGCTGTGCGGCATGTTGCTTCCGGCATTGGCCCAAGCTGCCGCGCCGTCGGCGCCGCCGCAGATAGACGCTGTGAAATTGTTGGATATAGTGCGCATGAACAAGGGCAAAGTGGTGGTGCTCAACTTCTTTGCCACGTGGTGTCCTCCCTGCCGGGAGGAAATTCCCGGTCTGATCGCCCTCAGCAAGGCCTATCCCACGGACAAGGTGGCGTTCATCGGCGTATCCGTGGATCAGGAAGCGGCCAGGTTGGCCCCGTTTGTGCAACGCATGGAGATCAGCTATCCGGTGTTTCTGGCCGGGGAGGATGTTCCGCCCTTGTTCGGAGTGCGGACCATACCGCATAACGCCGTGTATGATCCGCAGGGCAAACTCGCGGCCAATCAACCCGGTTTTGTGTCCGAGGAAGATCTCAAGGAATTCATCGATATCCTTTTGGAGCAAAAAACGAAATGACAGACGTCCGCATCCGCAAGGCTCACATGGGAGATGTCAAGGGCATCCACGCTCTGCTTATGGGCTGCGCCGCCAAGGGGCTTTTGCTGCCCCGCGCTCTGAGCCATTTGTACCGACATGTCCGGGATTTTTATGTGGCGGAAATGCCCGACGGCAGGCTGGTGGCCTGCTGCGCTCTGGCTCCGACCTGGGAAGACCTGGCGGAAATATGTTCCCTGGTGGTGGACGAGTCGTTGCGCCGTTTGGGACTGGGACGCCGTATTGTGGAAACCTGCATCCGGGATTGCAGGGAACTTGGTCCCACCAAGGTGTTTGCCTTGACCTATCAGGAAGAGTTCTTCCGGCATCTGGGATTTTCCGTGGTGGACAAGGATGTGTTGCCCCAGAAAATCTGGGCGGATTGCGTGCACTGCCCCAAGTATCCGGATTGTGACGAAACCGCGGTGCTGTTGGAGCTGTAGCCGCGCAACCGTGGAGATGCCCTGTGAAGGTCAAGGAATTGAAGATCGTTTTTTCCGAAGAGCAGATCCGGCGGCGGGTGGCTGAACTGGCCGCCGAGATCGATGCTCTGTACGGCGACGAACCGCTTGTGGCGGTGTGCGTGCTCAAGGGCGCGTGCATATTCTTCGCCGATCTTGTGCGCGCCCTGAAAAAGCCGAATATCGAACTGGATTTCGTCAGGTTGTCCAGCTATGGCATGGAAGATGCTTCCACCCGTACCGTCACGTTCAAAAAGGATGTGGATATTGCTCTTCAGGGCAGGCATGTGCTTATTGTCGAGGATATTATCGACACCGGGCATACGATGGATTTTCTGTTGCGGCAGTTTGCCGCACGGGGAGCGAAAAGCCTGCGTCTCGCCGCCCTGGTGGACAAGCGCGAGCGCAGGGAAGTCGACGTTACGACGGATTTTGCCGGTTTTGCTCTGGATACGGGGTTCATAGTAGGGTATGGACTGGACTATGCGGAGCGCTATCGGCAGTTGCCGGCCGTGTACGAGATTATTCCGGAATAGGAGCATGCCGCGATTTTTCCGTTGTCGCGGACGCGTCCGGCGGCAAAAATTGCCCGCCTGTCATGCTCCATGAGTAGCCGCGTCGTGTGCCCGTGGCTGGAGAGATGTGCATGGAAGTCAGATGTCCTAATTGTTCAAGCCGGTTCAATCTGCCGGACGCCGTCGCCAAGCCGGGGGCCAAGCTGCGCTGTTCCGTGTGCAAGGAGATATTTCGGCTGGGAGAGCCTGAAAGCACGACGGCGCAACCTTCTCCCAAGGGATT
>CASQEL010000144.1 GCA_949427775.1 uncultured Desulfovibrionaceae bacterium | reverse complement strand
CAGCGACGCGTTCGTCATCAACCGGGAGGGCATTCTCCAGACCGATTCGCGGTTTTACGGCGGCGTTCTTTCCCGATACAACATGACCATGCCTCCCAGGGAACGCCATGAAATCGTCATCCACACCCTGCACGGCAGGCAGAGCGACGCGCCGCCGGACACCCTGGCCGCGGCGGCCTGGCTGGAGTCCATGCCCTGGGCGCTGGTGGTGGTGGACGATGTGGAGGAAACCATCTCCCCGCTGCGCCGACTGCGCTGGCTGGTGGCTCTGTTCGTCGTCGTGGGCGGCGGCATCGTGGGCGCGGGAGCCGTGCTGGCCACGCGCAGCCTGGTGGCCTACCTGGCCGAGGCCGACCGCAAACAGGCGGAGCTGGACGCCAGAATGCTCCAGTCCAGCAAGATGACCGCTTTGGGCAAAATGGCGGCGGGCGTGGCCCATGAAATCAACAATCCGTTGATGCTGATCCGCGAGAGCGCGGGCTGGATACGCGATCTGCTGGAGGAAGAAGACAGCGCCGCCGTGCGCAACTACAAGGAACTGACGGAAACCGCCGTCAAAATAGAGCATCATGTGGATCGGGCCAAAGGCGTCACCCAGCGCATGCTCGGCTTCGGACGACGCATGGACCCCACCCGCAACGAGATATTCCTGAACACGCTGGCGGATCAGACCATCGCCTTTCTGGAGACGGAGGCCGCCCATCGCAACATACGCATCCTCAGGGAATACGATCCCGACGTGCCGACCATTTTGAGCGATCCCGCTCAATTGCAGCAGGTGGTACTCAATGTCATCGACAACGCCATCGACGCGGTGGAAAAAGACGGCGTCGTGACCGTGCGCACCGGGCACAAGGCCGACGGCGCCTGCACCATCAGCATCACGGACTCCGGGCCGGGGATTGCGCCGGACAAAATCAAAAAGATTTTCGATCCGTTCTTCACCACCAAAAAGGTGGGAGAAGGCACGGGCCTGGGACTGGCCATCTGTTTTTCCATTCTGGAAAAGCTCGGCGGCCATATCAGCGTGGAAAGCACGGAGGGGAAGGGCTCCACCTTCACCATCACCTTGCCTGTGGAACCCGTGGAGGAGTCCCGCTGACCTTTGCCCGGACTAGTACCGCATAACACAAAATACTTCGTATTTTGCGTCAAGATCATTCGCCGAAAAACGCGGTTTTCGGCTCATTCACGGCGACTATGCCGCCGCGCCATGCTCTCGCATGGCGGCTAGTACACAGAAATTTTAGATGTTTCTGTGTACTAGGGAGGACATGCGGTTCCCTGCGAACGGACTTCACCCCGTAACGCTCCACTCCAAAGGAGAGGCCATGCGCGTACTGATTGTGGATGACGAAACGGAATTTCTGAGCCTGATCGAAAAGCGCCTTTCCCGGCGCAAAATCGAGGTGACTACGGCGGACAATGGTCAGACGGCGCTGGAAGAAGTGCAGCGTAAGCCGTTCGACGCCGTGGTCATGGACGTGCGCATGCCCGGCATGGACGGTCTGGAAACCCTGCGCCGCATGAAGGCGCTGGCTCCCGGGCTGCCGGTCATTCTGCTCACCGGGCACGCCAGTCTGGGCGTCGCCGTCAACGGCATGGAACTGGGCGCATTCGACTACATGCTCAAACCCGTAGCCATCAACGAACTGATTCTCAAACTGGAGGACGCCACCCGCTCGGCGGGCGCGTGATCGGGGAGGCGGCATGTCCTTTCTGCGCAAGCTTACCGGCCTGTTCCACAGGGAAACCGCGCCCGATCCTGAAGCTCTGGCCGCCGCCGAGCGCGTCAAGGCCCATTTCCGGGAGCGCTGCACGAGGTTTCGGCGGTTGCTTTCCGCCAACAAGGCGGCCCTGGAAGCCATGGCCGACATGGAGGAATGTCTGCACAGCGGACGGCCGTTCGGCATGAGCCACGTGCGCGGGGTCTGCACCCGCGCCGGGACCAACGTGTTCCAGATGATACGCCAGCTCAACGCCCTCTCCGACGACCGCTACCCGGCGCTGAGAACGAGTTTTGCCCGCATCAGCGGAGAAATGGAAAGGATTTTGGCGCACCGCGCCCCGGAAGGGGACGGCATCGCGGCGGAAAGACCGCTGGTGCTGCCGCTTTCCGCCGTCGGACTGGCGGACATTCATGAAGTAGGCGGCAAAATGGCCAACCTGGGCGAGGTTTCCCGCTACGCGGGACTGCCCGTGCCCGACGGGTTCGCCATCACCGCGCAGGCCTATTATCATTTCATGCGGGCCAACGGCCTGCAGGAAGAAATAGACCGCCGCATCCAGGCCGCCGACGCCGACAGCCTGGACGACGTGTTCACCCTGTCGGCCTCCATCCAACAGCTCATCCAGTCCGCCCCGCTGCCGCCGGATCTGGCCGAAAGCATCACGGCCCAGGTGGCCCGCATGCAGGAGCGCGGCGGGCCGGATCTGCGTCTGGCCCTGCGCAGCAGCGCTGTGGGCGAGGATGCCCTGGACGCGTCCTTTGCCGGACAGTATCACTCCGAACTCAACGTCCACCCGGACGAGGCCCTGGACGTGTGGCGCGAGGTCATCGCCGGCAAATACGCGGTCACGGCCATGACCTACCGCTACCAGCGGGGCATTCCCGACGACGCCGTGCCCATGTGCGTGGGCGTGCTGGCCATGGTGGACGCCCTGGCCGGAGGCGTGGCCTACAGCCGCAATCCCGTGGACAGGGACGCCGCCGCCGTGGTCATCAACGCCGTGCCGGGCCCGCCCAAGGCCGTGGTGGACGGTTCGTTCAGCCCGGACACCTTCATCCTGTCGCGGGAACATCCTCCGCGGGTGCTGGAGCGCCGCATCGCCGTGAAACCGTTCCGTTTCGTCTGCGATCCCGACCAGGGGGTGCAGCGCGTCGCGTTGACGGCGGAGGAAGGAGCCCGCCCCTGTATCACCGACGACATGGCCCGCACCCTGACCGGACTGACTCTGGCTCTGGAGGAATATTACGACGAGCCCCAGGACGTGGAATGGGCCGTGGCGCCTGACGGCCGGGTGATCATTCTCCAGAGCCGCCCCCTCAAAGAGGCGGACGCGGCCGTCCCGCCGTCGCCGCAAGGAGATGAAACCGCCGCCGGGCTGACGTCCCTGCTCGCGGGCGGCACGCCAGTCAGTCCGGGCGTGGGCGCGGGGCCGGTCTTTGCCGCGCGCAAGGACGCGGACATCCTGGCCTTTCCCAAGGGCGGCGTGCTGGTGGTGGAGCGCGCCCAGCCACGCTGGGCCACCCTGCTCTCCCGCGCTTCCGCCCTTGTCGCCGAAGCGGGCGGCACGGCCGGACATCTGGCCAGCGTGGCGCGGGAATACGGCGTACCCGCCATCTTCGGCCTGCCCGGAGCGCTGGCGGCGTTGGAGCAGGCGGGCGAGATCACCGTGGACGCCGATCACGCGCGCATTTACGCCGATCGACGCCCGGAGCTGATCTCCGCCGAGCCGCGCAAAAATCTCATGGCGGGCAGTCCGGTGTACGAGACTCTGTACAAGGTTTCCCGGCACATCGTGCCCCTGCACCTGCTGGACCCCTCCTCCGGGGAATTCGCCCCGGAACACTGCCGCACGTTGCACGACATCACCCGTTTCTGCCACGAAAAATCCGTGGATCTGATGTTCGGGGAGGAAGGCGGCTTCGAGACCAGCCACGGCAAACAGCTCAAGGCCGGAGTGAAGCTGCAGTACTGGATCATCGACATCGACGACGGATTCATCAATCCCGTCGCCGGTCCCGTGGTGGAGCTTTCCAACATCCGCTCCGCGCCCATGCTGGCCCTGTGGAAAGGCATGACCGCCGTGCCCTGGACCGGTCCTCCGGCCACGGATGCGGCGGGCTTTATGTCCGTGGTCTTTGAAAGCGCCATGAACAGGGATCTGGAAGCCACTACGGCCAGCGCGCTGACCAATCGCAATTTCCTGATGATTTCCTCCACCTTCATGAACCTTCAGGCCCGGTTCGGCTATCACTTCTGCACGGTGGAAGTCCAGGCCGGGGAGGACGCCCACGAGAACTACGTGAGCTTCCAGTTCAAAGGCGGCGCCGCCGGCCAGGAACGGCGCGTGCTGCGCGCGCGCATGGTGGGTGAACTGCTGGAAGCCTACGGGTTTCGGGCGGAAGTCAGGGAAGATGCGCTCTTCGCCACGGCCGAAGGCTACGCCGCCCCTGAGACGCTCATGCGCGCCACCTTGCTGGGCTACCTGCTCATCCACACGCGCCAGGTGGATATGATCATGCAGCACGAAGCCCAGGCCGCAGCCCTGCGCCGCAAACTGGAAGCGGACATGGCCATGCTGGCGCACGCCCAATAGTCTCAGGCCCTGTTTCAAGACATGCCATACGACCTGTAACCATCTGGGGAGTTTCCGTCATGATTGCGGTCACCGCCTACATCACCGCCAAGCCCGGTCAGGAAAACGCGCTCAAGGCCCAACTTGAGGCCGTCATCGACGCGTGCGCGCATCAGGAAGGACTCATTCTGTATAGCGTGCATCAAAGCCTGGGCAACCCGGCCCATTTCGTCTTTTATGAGCAGTTCGCCTCGCAAGAGGCTTTGGACAAGCACGCCGCCTCCGAGGAATTGCGCAAGCACCACGAAGCCACCAGGGATATGGTGCTGGAAAAATCCGTGGAAACATGGCAGATGCTCAACAGGGTCTGCCCGCAGTGAGCGCACATTAACAAGGAGTTTTGCATATGGACGCTTTGGAAGTTCTTTTTACCCGGCGCAGCATCCGGAAATATACCGACGCGCCCGTCAGTGACGCGGACCTCAAGCTGCTGCTCCGCGCGGCCATGGCCGCCCCCAGCGCCAACAACGCCCAACCGTGGCAGTTCATTGTCGTGCGCGATCAAGCCCGGCGCGAGGCCATCGCCCGGTGCCATCCCTATGCCCAGATGGCCCCCAAAGCGCCGCTGTGCATTGTGGTCTGCGGCGATCTGGGCAAGGAAAAAACCCCCGGTTTCTGGGTCCAGGACTGCTCCGCCGCCATCCAGAACATTATGCTGGCCGCCCGCGCGCTGGGCCTGGGCACGGTCTGGACCGGCGTCCATCCGGTAGAGGAACGCGTGACGGCCATCCGCCAGGCATTCGGCATTCCTGACGGCGTGATCCCGCTGGGGATCGTCGTCGTCGGCCACCCCGCGCAACCTTTCTCGGAACAGGATCGCTACGACGAACATAAGGTACATTACGATCAGTGGTAAGCGGCCTGACGAGCGCAGTTCCCCAAACCGTCACCGCGGGTCGTCATGCGGCTTCTGTCGGGCGGGTTTTTCCTCCCGATGTCAACGAACATGGCGGCCCGTCACATGTCGTATGGTGCCCCGTCCCCCTCGCGCGGGGACGCTTGCGGCCTTCCTTGCGCGGCGGCACTGTCCTTCCCCGACGTGTACTGCCGGACATTGCAAACAGCGGGTATTAACAGCATGATATGGCCGCATAAAAAAAGTATCCTCCGCCGCCGACTGATGCCGCAGGAAAATTTTCTAAAATTATGCCTTCCTTGTTGACAATCAGGGCGACAACGCGTACTTCTCTTCTCGCGTCGGGATGTAGCGCAGTCTGGGAGCGCACTTGAATGGGGTTCAAGGGGTCGAAGGTTCAAATCCTTTCATCCCGACCAGAAATTTGAAGGACTTACGGGGAATGCCGTGAGTCCTTTTTCTGTTTGATGAACAGCGCACCATCATGAGCACTTCCGCAGGGCAGTCGCACGAACGAAGATAATCTATTGAGAATATTGGCAATCCATACGTCGGCTGCTGAATGTTTTCCTTGTTGTTTCAAAGCGTCATAGAGCATTTTCAGGTTGAAATGCGCTCTTGGGGGCTGCTCGCCCCCAAACCCCT
>CASQEL010000143.1 GCA_949427775.1 uncultured Desulfovibrionaceae bacterium | reverse complement strand
GCGAATGATCTTGACGCAAAATACGAAGTATTTTGTGTTATGCGGTACTAGAGGCAATACATTGCCAACGGGAGCCCCTCCGGTGTACACTCCCGCCCATGATACGCAAGGTTTTTGTTCATATGGCCCGCAGTCTCCGTATCGCGGCCCTGGGGGCCGCCGTGCTGGGCGCGGGTCTGGCCGCGTGCCCGGAGGTCCGGGCCGCACGATCTTCGGCCGCGGCATCGCCCGCGGTCGCCATCTCCATGGCCGACGCCGTGGAGCGGGCCCTGCGCGACAATCCCGGCGTGGGCGCGGCCGCGGCCCAAAGCCGGGCCGCCGAAGAGGGCCGCAAGTCCGCCCGCGGAGCCTTCGGTCCCAGTCTGGGGATGTCCTACGGGGTCAGCAAAATCCGCAAGGTTTCCGATCCCTACAGTCCGGCCAGGTCGCCTGAATACGGAACCTATACCTGGAATGTGGATGTCACGCAGCCGGTCTTCACCGGCTTCAACCTGCTCTCCACCTATCAGAAAGCCGCCCTGGAGGCGGACCGGCAGAAAGCCGCCCTGCGTCAGACCCGGCTGGCCATGATCGAGGAGGTGCAGTCCACGTTTCTGGAGTATCTGCGCTCGGTGGAGAACGTGCGCAGCGAGGGAGACGCTCTGGCGCGGCTGCGGGATCAGCTGAAGATCACCCGCGCGTTTTATAATGTCGGGCTGCGTCCCCGGCTGGATGTGCTCCAGGCCGAGGTCGATGTCGCCAATGCGGAGAAGCTGCTCATCCAGGCGGAAAATACGCGGGACACCAATATGGCGCGGTTGAACACGCTGCTGGGACTGCCCGTGACGGTTGCGCCGCGCTATGTGGGCGAATTGCGTCACGTGCCGTTTTCCCGCGGTCTGGAAGCCTGTCTGGAAGCGGCCTACCGGAACCGCCCGGATCTGTACATGGCCGCCAAGGCCGTGGCCATTGCGGAAAAGGACCGCAAGATAGTGCAGAGCGACTATTACCCGCAGATCAGCGCTTACTATAATATCTCAAACTACGGCAATACTCCGGACATGCAACTGGCCGGAGAAAACGGCGGGCGCGGCACCCAGTGGGAGATCGGCGCCCAGGCCACCTGGAATGTGTTTGCATGGGGCACGACCTACTATGCCGACCGGCAGGCCGGCTTCAACGTTACCAGGGTGAAGTACGAGGAAACCAATCTCAAGCTGGAAGTGGGGTACGACATCAAGTCCAGGCTGCTGGCCGTGCTGGAGGCGGAAAAACGCATCTCCGTGGCCCAGAAGGGACTGGAACAGGCCCAGGAAGCCTATAACGTGGCCCAGGCCCGGTACCAGGCGCAGGTGGGCACCAACTTCGACGTGCTGGACGCTTCTTCCAAGCTGACCGCGGCGGAAGCCTCGCTGACCGGGGCCAAGGCGGATTACCTCACAGCTCTTGCGCAGCTCTATGTGGCCATGGGCGAACTCCACCCTGATCTGATGGCTGCGCGATAATATGCAAGAACCTTTTCTGACGATCACGCCTTTGGGCGGCCTGGGTGAAATCGGCCTGAACTGCCAGTTGTGGGAGACGCCGCAGGGCGTCGTCATGGTCGACTGCGGTCTTATGTTCCCGGACGACTACCATCTGGGCGTGGACGTGGTCATTCCCCATTTCGGCGCTGTGGCCCATGTGCGCGAGCGACTGCTGGGCATTGTGCTGACCCACGGGCATGAAGACCATATCGGGGCGCTGCCCTGGCTGGTGCCGTTGCTCAAAGGCATCCGCATCTTCGGTTCGCGGTTCACCCTGGCTCTGGTGGAACACAAACTGCGGGAGCACAACCTGCTGGACTGGGTGGAACTGCATCCGGTGGGAGCACTGGAACAGCGGACGTTGGGCGATCTGACGTTCCATTTTTTCCCGGTCTGTCACTCCATTCCCGAAGGCTTCGCCCTGGGAGTGGAAACGCCCGTGGGCCGCGTGCTGCACACCGGAGATTTCAAGATAGATCCCGATCCGCTGGAGGGTTCCGGCACCGACATCCGGCAGTTCGCCGATTTTGCCGGTGAAGGGGGCGTGCGGCTGCTGTTGGCCGACTCCACCAACGTGGAGCGCGCCGGGCATTCGCTTTCCGAACGGCAGGTCAAAGACGCCCTGCGCGGCGTGTTCGCCGGGGCGGCCGGGCGTATCGTAATCACCCTTTTTTCCAGTCATATCCAGCGTATCCAGGAAGTGTTCGATCTGGCGCGGGAGATGGGCCGCACAGTGGTCATCAGCGGCAAATCCCTGGCCAACAATATCGAAAAAGCCAAAGATCTCGGATTCTTGCGTTTACCTCCGGCCTTTTACAACGCCCATAACGGCGTGCCCGACACGGCGCCGGAAAATACCGTTCTCCTGGTCACCGGCGCGCAGGGCGAACCCCTGTCCGCGCTTTCGCGCATGGTTATGGGGGAACATCGGCAACTTTCCGTGCAACAGGGCGATACGGTCATCATGTCCTCGCGCATGATTCCCGGCAATGCCCGGGCCATCTCCCGTCTGATCAACGAGATGTACCGGTTGGGCGCGGAAGTCTTTTATGAAAACGTGCGGGCCATTCATGCCTCCGGCCATGCCCACCGCGAGGAGCTCAGGGCGGTGTTCGAGGCCGCCCGTCCCCGGCTCTTCGTGCCCGTGCACGGGGAGTACCGTCACCTGGTCAAGCACTGCCGTCTGGCGCAGGAGTGCGGGGTGCCGCCGGAATGCACCATTATTCTGGAAGACGGCGACCCGCTGACGCTGTTGCCCACGGGCGTGCGCCGCGAAGAGCACGTGCCGGTGGAGTGCACTCTAGTGGACGGCAAGGGCGTGGGCGACGTGGGGCATGCCGTGCTCAAGGAACGTCACATTCTGGGCGGCGAGGGCATGGTCATCGTGGTGCTGGTGCTGGACGCCGAAACCGGCAACGTCCTGCACGGCCCGGAAATGCTTTCCAAGGGTTTTGTGTTCGAGCAGCACTACAATCATCTGCTGGAAGACGCCAAGTGTCTGGTGCTCGATCAGATCGAAGCCGCGCGGCCCGGCGACGTGATCCGGCTGCAGGACGGCATCCGATCTTCGCTGCGTCGGTTTTTCCGGCGGGTGCTGGATCGGGATCCTGTTATCGTGCCCGTGGTCACCTCCATCGGGGAGTGAGCGGACGCCCCACGCCGACAGGGGGCACGGGTGACCGAAACAACAAACTTCAGCTTCAGGTTGACAGGTATGAGCGACACCGTACATGCACCGGCGGCATCCGCCGACACCGCCGGGTCCACGGCGGGACTGGACTTTATTCGCGCCCGCGTGGTCGCCGATCGCGCGGCCGGCCGTTTTGACGCGCGCGTGCACACCCGCTTTCCCCCCGAACCCAACGGCTACCTGCATCTGGGGCACGCCAAGTCCATATGTCTGAATTTCGGTTTGGCGCGGGAATTCGGCGGCAAGTGCAATCTGCGCTTCGACGACACCAATCCGGTCAAGGAAGAAACCGAATACGTGGACTCCATCCGTGAGGACGTGCGCTGGCTGGGCGGGGAGTGGGAAGATCGCGAGTTCTATTCCTCGGATTATTTCGAGCGGCTTTACGCCTTTGCGGAGCAGTTGATCACGGCGGGCAAAGCCTATGTGGACAGCCTCAGCGCCGAGGAAATCCGCGCCTACCGGGGCACGCTCAAGGAACCCGGCAGGGAGAGCCCCTACCGCAACCGCCCGGTGGAGGAAAATCTGGATCTGTTCCGGCGCATGCGGGCCGGAGAGTTCAAGGACGGCGAGCATGTGCTGCGGGCGAAAATCGACATGGCCTCGCCCAACGTGGTCATGCGCGATCCCACGCTGTACCGCATCCGGCATGCCTCCCATCACCGGACCGGCGACGCGTGGTGCATCTATCCCATGTACGATTTCACGCACTGCATTTCGGATTCCCTGGAGCGCATCACGCACTCCATTTGCACGCTGGAGTTTGAAAACAACCGCGAGCTGTACGACTGGACGCTGGACAGTCTGGGCATCTACCATCCGCAGCAGATCGAGTTCGCCCGCCTGAACGTCACCTACACCATTCTTTCCAAGCGCAAGCTCATTCAACTGGTGCAGGAAGGGCACGTGCGCGGTTGGGACGACCCCCGCATGCCCACCCTGAGCGGCCTGCGCCGCCGGGGCGTGCCCCCGGAAGCTCTGCGGGAGTTCTGCGCCCGCATCGGGGTGGCGCGTTCCGATTCCACCGTGGACTACGGGCTGCTCGAATTCTGCATCCGCGAACGGCTCAACGCCGTGACTCCCCGTGTCATGGCCGTGCTGCATCCGGTGCGGGTGGTTATCGAAAACTATCCGGAAGGGCAGGTGGAAGAATTTGATATGCCCTACCATCCCGAAGATCCGTCCCGCGGCTCGCGCAAGGTGCCGTTCTCGCGCGAATTGTATATTGAGCGCGACGACTTCCGTCTGGAGCCGCCCAACAAAAAATACCACCGCCTGGCTCCCGGCGCGGAGGTGCGCCTGCGCTACGCCTACTATATCACCTGCCGTGAGGCCGTGACCGACGCCGCGGGCAATATCACGGAACTGCGCTGCACCTATGACCCGGCCTCGCGCGGCGGGTCCAGTCCGGACGGCCGTAAGGTCAAGGGGACCATCCATTGGGTGTCGGCGGCGCACGCTCTGCCCGCCGAGGTGCGACTGTACGAGCATCTGTTCGCTGTGGAAAATCCCGCCGATGTGGAAGAAGGGAAAACCTTTCTGGATAACCTGAATCCGCACTCTCTGCGCATCGTCGCCGGTATGCTGGAACCCTCTCTGCGTGACTGCCGCCCCGGTGAGCAGGTGCAGTTCGAGCGGTTGGGGTATTTCTGCGCGGACCCGGACGCCACGCCGGGCAAGCCGGTGTTCAATCGCACCGTGACCCTGAAGGATACATGGGCCAAGGTGGAAAAACGCGGCTAGACGGTATTGGCCGACAGCGTGCCGGAATATCTTCCGAACGAAAAAAATATTTTCCCGCACGTGGAATGCTTGACATCGCCGCTGTAGGGAGCTATATGCACGTCTCCAACGGGTCGTTAACTCAGTAGGTAGAGTACCTGCCTTTTAAGCAGAGAGTCGCAGGTTCGATCCCCGCACGACCCACCAACTCAGTCTCTCATTAAGTCCCGCAAAGCCTCAAAAAGCATTGCGGGACTTAGCTTTTGCGCAAACGCACTATCTTATGTAATCACATCAGCAATTCTGATTATGGAAATCTTATGGGGCGCTTTGGACTGTCGCGGCCCCTCAAACCCGCATTGCGTTGTCACAGTGCCTTGGCAAAAAGTGCCAAACCTTGCTCAAAACCCGCAAAATTTGGAATTGCTGGCCTTGTAGATATGGTATGAATGTGATATAATTATATATTTAGCTAAAATGGAGGGCCTATGCGATTCGTTTCTGACGGTCATACTCTCGGCAGCCTTCTTGTTGATTTAACTAATCGGCATAAGAAATTTGCTTTCGCCTCAGCATGGGCAAGTTCCGGCACGAAATTCCTTGAAGCAATTAATAAAAATAAAGAAAAGATAAAACATGGAGTTATCGGAACGCACTTTTATCAGACACACCCAGATGTGCTGGATATGTTCGTCGGGTTTCAAAATGTGCATTTTATCCTCCAGCCATCTGGGGTATTTCATCCGAAAACGTACTATTTTTGGACAAAATCAGATTGGGATTTGGTTATTGGCAGTGCCAATATGACAAACGGGGCCTTTGGCGCGAATCAGGAATTGTCTCTGCACGTTTCATCCGGCGATATAAACACAGACGGGCTGTTGGGCAAGGAAGTCAGGGAGATCATAAAAAATACCATGTTGGCCTCGAACCCATACATTGGCATAATGCCAAGAAAATCATG
>CASQEL010000142.1 GCA_949427775.1 uncultured Desulfovibrionaceae bacterium | reverse complement strand
CCCAAATAGACAAGGATGGGAGCCGAAAACCGTCAGAGAACGGTCGGGGACGTTGCCGTTACCCCACTCCCACCCATGATATGGTCGCAGTATATACCGGGAATGCCAAGAAAACCATCTTGACAGGCACAAAATAGCCATACTTGAGGCGTTGGCGACCTTCTCTGAAGGAGTTTTCGGACTCTGGAAAAAACGACGTCATAAAATGTGGGGAATGTCAAGGGGAAATAGTCTTGCATCCTTCGCCGGGAATGCCTATATAAAAGGCGTCGGGTCGGTGCTGCCAACACCAACCCGACGGACACGGCGCGTTACACGCGCTCCCACATGTTACGCGGTTTTTGCCTGCATCATTTTACGCCCCCGTCGGTGCCAGCCGGACGGGGGCCTTTGTTTATCTTACATCCGGCTTGAAGACCGGAGCATCAGACAAAGGAGCGTCAGCAGCGCCAAGACGATAAGACGTTTCATGGCGGCCAACTCCTTTACCCTTGCGGGAGTATGCGCCGTGTCAGCGCATGGAGTGACCGCGTAACGCCCCTTCATTTCAGCGGCGGCCGGAAATGTCAAGCCGCCCCCGGCTCTTTTGCAGGACTGACGCGCCATGCGAGTAACTATCTGAATTTATTAGTAAAAAATTCTATACTTAAAATTTTTATCCAATAAATTCAAACTGTTATCAATTTAGATGCGTCAGCACTGACATACCCCCCCTTGCTATTGCACGACGTACTGTCCCACCCTGGCGGGGTTTTCATCCTCCGCGGGGTTGGCTACCGCTATGCCATAGCTCACCGTTTTCCCTGACCGGCGGTAGGCGACTCCCACCGCAAGCATGATTTTGCTCTTTTTCATGTGGTCACGCGTGACGCCCTGAGCTTCAAAACCTTTGAGCAGCAGGGAAAGAACGGAAAAGGATACCTCCTTGGCCATCTGCTCCTGCAAACTTTTGCCAAAGGAGATTTGCGCCGCGTACATCGTTCCCCCTTCCGCGCCAAACTGGGGGAATTTGACCGAAACCTGCCCAAAATCCCGACCGTGTTTTTCTTCCGCGCTTTTCACCCCGTCAGGGAGCACCCGTGCGATATACTGCTCCAGCTTTTTTTGCGAAATCGCCGGAACCGCTGCCGCCGGGGCAGGCAGTATTTTTTTTCCTGTTGTCGATGCCGGGGTCCACACCTTCACGCAAAATTTTTC
This sequence comes from uncultured Desulfovibrionaceae bacterium, assembly GCA_949427775.1. Lineage (GTDB taxonomy): Bacteria > Desulfobacterota > Desulfovibrionia > Desulfovibrionales > Desulfovibrionaceae > CASQEL01. Next base: position 4,699 of record CASQEL010000142.1, on the reverse strand, counting down.
TTGCCTGATCCCTTTTTTCCCGCGCCTCTTTCAAGCTTACGTCCGGCCATGAACCGAAGGACAGACGCTTTTCCTTCCCTCCAAAACGGTATTGCCAACGCCAAAGCTTACCCCCGGCCTTGCTCAGCTCAAGGTAAAGTCCAAGGGTGTCATAAAAGCGTTCAACTTTGCCGGAAGGTTTGATGGCTCTAAGCGTAGCTTCGGTTAAGTGGGGCATAAACACACGCCTCGCCCAGCCTGCTTTGGGGGCATATTTTTCTGTTTTTGGGCAAAATTCTTTTATGCCCCTTCGAAATGCCCCCAACGTGTCTGCGCTGTCAAGATTTCCAATGGTCGTTGTGAGACGCCAAAAAACCAAAAAAGTGAAGGCTCTCAACGCCTTTGAGACATTGAGAGCCTTCCTGATTCCTTGTTCTGGCGGAGAGGGTGGGATTCGAACCCACGTACCGGCTATTAACCGATAACTCGATTTCGAGTCGAGCGCGTTACGGCCGCTTCGCTACCTCTCCACAGGGAAACAGCCGCCGCCACAGGCCGCTGTCCGCCGCAGAAAATGTACACAATATCAACATGAAAAGCAACGCTTTTTGCATAGGGGTTGTTTCCCCGTCCCGGAAAATCCGAAATGCCGGTTCCAGCTCCCGTATGTATGGTTAATGGGAAGCCCGTTCGCACAGGCAGGGGCTGAAACACCGGGCACGCCTTATGACTGCGGTCTCTCTTCCCGGGCGAGACGGCATATCCCTCTCAATCGGCTCCCGGTCAGTTTGCCGCCCCATTGCGGAATTTATTGAGGGCGTCCATAACCTGCAGCGCATCGGGCTGCTTGGGGTCGAGTTGCAATGTGCGTGTAGCGAAATCCTCCGCTTTGACGCGCTGGTGCGACAGCATGTAGAGTTTGGCCATGCGCCCGAAAGTCGTAGGGTGGCCGCCGAACTGGCGTAGTATCTTCATGTATACGGCTTCGGCCTTTTCATATTCGTGCACCTGGAGATAGCAGTTGATGGCCTGAGTATAAGAGTCGGGCTCTTTGGGTTCGTTTTCCATAGCGTGCTCAAACATGTCCGCCGCATCGGCAAACTGTTTGGTTTCCTGCAAGCGCAACCCCACAGTGTGATATACGCCCGGCTCATGGCCGAATTCGGCGGCGGCCCGCTTGAGATACGCACGTCCCCTGGAAATATCTCCCTTGAGAATACGTTCCGTGCCCGTGTCCATCAATTCCTGTTTCCGATTTTCCTTGGATTGCAGAGCGGCCCGCTTTTTAGCCGCTTCCGCTTCCTCCAGAATTTTCGCAAGCCCGTCCAGCACGGCGGCCAGGGCCCCTTCCTTGCCGGATTGATATGGAATTTTGCGCGGTTTGCCGGTGTTGCCGGGATCCAGGAGCGGTTGCATTCCCGGATGGCGAACCAGATCAGTAAGAAATTCATCAAAATGAATGGATAATTCAAAACGGGCCTGCTTGAACATTTTAACGCCTACACAACCGCGCAGGGCCGCGCTCATGGCGGCCAGCGCGCGAGGCAGTTCGCCCCTGTGCAAATACCCTTTGGCACGGGCGATATTTTCCCGAATATCTTTAGGCGGTGAAGTCAACATGGGCGGCACGGAGTAGAAGGTGTCGTATCGGCCCAGCAGGCGGCGACCACGTCGCGGTGGGCATGCAGCAGTTCCACTGCCGCATCGGGTACCAAAAAATGAACGTCTCTACCCGCCAACCAGCGTTCCCGGATCAGGGACGCGCTGATGTCAAGACGCGGGAGAGGAAGAAACAAAAGCTGACCGCCCCCGGGCAAAACGGCACGCGCGCTGCCGGGGAACGGCGCTTCCGTCTCGCGGGCATCGGGCCACAACATGGCGACGCTGTGCAGGAACGCGCCCCGCTCGGTCCCGGCGCGGGGCACGACCACGAAATCGGCCAGTTGCGGCAACTCCAGTCCGCGAAACCATTGAGGCAATGTGGCGAAATCCTCACCCCCCAGAATGAATACGGGGCGTTGTCCCGGATATTGCGCCGCATAGGCCGTCAGCGTGTCCCAAGTGTAGGAAGGACCGCTGCGCATGCCTTCCAGACGGTTCACCCGCAAACGCGGGATACGACGCACGGCGACCTCCAGAAGCGCCGAGCGCAACTCAAAGGGCAGAATGCCCTCCCGCGGTTTATGGGGAGGTTCGGCACACGGGAGCAGCTCCACATACTCCAGAGCGGCGACCGGCGCCTCAAGGACTTCCAGCGCCAGGCGCAGATGCCCTATATGCACGGGATTGAAACTGCCCCCCAAAATACCGATGCCCATACTCAGTCGCGCACCTGTCCGCTGCCGAAAACCACAAACTTGGCCGTCGTCAGCTCGTGCACCCCCATAGGACCGTAGGCATGCAGCTTGGAAGTGGAAATCCCGATCTCCGCGCCCAGACCCAGCTGGCCGCCGTCGTTAAAACGTGTGGAGGCATTGACCGCCACCATGGAGGCGTCGGCCTCCCGTAGAAAACGCATGGCCCGGGCATGATCGCGGGTGCAGATGATTTCCGTATGATTGGAACCATAACGGGCGATATGGTCCAACGCCTGATCCATATCGTCCACCACGCGCACGGCCAACACCAGAGCATGAAATTCCCGTCCCAGATCTTCGGGATGCTGGGCCACGGCCGTAGCTCCCAGGAGCGGCAGCGCCTGGGGACAGGCGCGAAACTCCACACCCGCGGCGCCCAGTTTCCGCCCTGCCTCGGGCAGAAAGGCGTCCGCCACGGCGCGGTGCACCAACAGGCATTCCAGCGCATTGCAGACGCCGGGACGCTGCACCTTGGCGTTGTATACAATTTCCAGAGCCTGCTCCAGGTCAGCGCCGTCGTCGATATAGGCGTGACACACGCCCATATAATGCTTGAGCACGGGCATGGCGGCGGCTTCCGTTACGGCGCGGACCAGCGTCTCGCCGCCGCGTGGAATAATCACGTCGATATATCGATCCATTTTGCACAGCAGACCGACGGCCGCGCGATCCGTAGTATCCAGAATCTGCGCCGCATGCCTCGGCAAACCGGCATCTTCCAGCGCCCGGTGCAGCAGTCCGGCCAGAGCCAGATTGGAGTGCAGCGCTTCCGCGCCTCCACGCAGGATGACGGCATTGCCTGCTTTGAGGCACAGAATGGCCGCATCAATGGTGACGTTGGGCCGAGCCTCGTAGATCATGGCGATGACCCCGAGCGGAATCCGCATACGCCCCACCAGCAAACCGTTGGGGCGCTGCCACTGGCTGTCCATGGCTCCCACGGGATCGGGCAACGCCGCCACATGACGACAGGCGGCGGCCATTTCCGCCATGATGGCGGGCGTCAGGGTCAGGCGATCCAAACGGGCCCGGTCCAAGCCTCCGGCGCGCGCGGTCGTCACGTCCCGCGCATTGGCGGCCATGATTTCGTCGCCGTGAGCCTCAAGCAGATCGGCCAGGCCACGCAACGCCGCCGCCTTCGATGCGGGAGACGCCGCCGCGAGAATGCGGGCGGCCTGTCGGGCCTGAAGGCCGATATTTTCCATGACAGAGGCAAGAGACACGATATTCTCTCCGAACCTGGCGGCATATGTGGTATTGTCGACGTCGAAACGATCATCGTCTCCGCACGTCCGGAAGGCGATGATGTCGCCGTTCTCTCCAAATATACCTTGCGCCTCGTATAAGCGCAAGGGGCCGGGGACATTCGGACACGGAAACGAATTTCACCTCATAATATATTGAAATAATACAAAATTTTTAAATCGGTATAAATTCAAAACTACTAATTATTTAACTATGTTATGTTTCAAAGAGCCAAACGACGGCTTTTTTCCGCCCGAACTCCCCTGCGCGGAGCATTGCGTTCCCCCCACGCGCAGGTTGTCCTGTCATGTCCGATCGGCTATACGTGACGACGACACGAAAAAACGACACCGTAGCGGCATACGCCGCCGGAAAACCACGGTCGCAACCATGCGTATCACAAGGCGTCGGGAGTCTGTCCGTCAGGCGGAGCCCCCCCGTGGGGAGAAAACAGCGCATCGCCCGACGGCGCGCCCCCGTCCCGGGAACTTGCACAGACGGATCGGACGGACGTGCGGCCGAACGGCATCATGAAAGGAGACGCGGCATGACATTCAAACGCAATGTGTACCTGGAAACACTGCCCCTGAACGACGCCGTGGCGGCGATACAATCCGCTCTGGATCGCGACGCCCTGGTGGGTGAAGAAACGGCGCCCGCGCAAGAGGCTGCCGGACGTGTGCTCCGCGCTCCTGTCCATGCCCGCTATTCCGCTCCCACCACCCATTCCGCCGCCATGGACGGCTATGCGGTGCGCGCGGCGGACACCTTTGCCGCGCGCGAGGGCAGCCCCGTGGAACTGGAGGAAGGGCGGACATGCCGGGCCGTCAATACCGGGCACCCGCTGCCCGACGGCTGCGATGCCGTGATTATGATCGAGCAGGTCGCCCCCTGCGGCGAAGGACGCATCAGCATCGAGGCCCCGGCCTTTCCGTGGCAGCATGTGCGCCGTATCGGCGAAGACATTGTGGCGACGGAACTGTTGTTTCCGCGCAATCACCTGCTGACGCCCTATGATGTGGGCGCGCTGCTCTCCGGCGGCATCTGGGACGTGCCGGTCTGGGAGCGACTCCGGCTGCGCATCATTCCCACCGGCGACGAGGTGCTGGACTTCACCC
>CASQEL010000141.1 GCA_949427775.1 uncultured Desulfovibrionaceae bacterium | reverse complement strand
TTTTATTTCAGGATTATGACTACTTTCTTGATGCATTGCGTTTCCCCCGCCTTTTTCTGCCGTTTCTGGGCTTGAAAAGCTTTTGTCTGGCCGCGGCATTTTTTGCGCTGGCCCTGATCGGCGTATGGACGGAAACGCCGCCTTCTTCCCGCTTTGCGCCGCGGGGGCAGTTGGGCGGCATAGCCGTGCTGCTGTTCTGCGCCGTAATATCGCTGGGATGGACGAAGCGACATCCCCCGGCGATCAGCCTGGATCCGGAAAAAGATATCCAAAACATGGGCTTGCTGCCCTCGCTCTGGCTATATGGCATGGCTTCACGCACGCTGCCGGAGGCACGTTCGCCATTTGAGCGCATGGGAACCGCGGTACGCCGAAGTCGGCCGCATCTCGTGGCTGTTCAGAGCGAATCCTTTTTCGATGCCCGGACGTTGTTTGCCGGTATTCGCCCGGACGTGTTATGCGCCTTCGACTCCCTGCGTGCCGCGTCCGACATGCACGGTTCCCTGAGCGTACCCGCCTGGGGCGCCAATACCGTGCGCACGGAATTTTCCTTTCTCACAGGCATACCCGCGCGGCATATGGGCGTACACCGCTTCAACCCCTACCAGACCATTGCGCGTGGCTGGCCCGTAAACGCTCTGCCCCTGTTTTTAAAAAAACTGGGCTATCGCACCGTCTGCATCCATCCCTACTGGGCGCGCTTTTACGGACGTGATCGCGTGCTGCGGCAGTTGGGGTTTGAGACGTTTCTGGATATCAGCGCATTTGACGGGGCGCGGCGTGCGGGTTCCTATGTGAGTGACGAAGAAGTCGGGAAGCGTATTCTCCATGTATTGCGTGAAGCGGCATCTCCTGTCTTTATCTTTGCCGTTACCATGGAAAATCACGGTCCCCTGCATCTTGATCCGCTTCGTCTGGAAGAGACTGAATATTTTTACACGGTTCCCCCGCCTGAAGGATGCGCCGAACTCGGCACATACCTGCTCCACCTGCGCAATGCCGACAATATGCTCCATATGTTGCATACCGCATTGAAACAGGCCGCCTTCCCGGCATCCCTCTGCTTCTATGGGGATCATGTGCCGATTATGTCCACTGTCTACAAGACATTCCGGACTCCGTCAGGAGCTGTTCCCTATTTTTGCTGGAGCAACCTGCCCGCAAGGGATATGGCCGCCCATGACGCAAAAACGCAATTGCCCGCGACAGGAACATGCCGCCCGGAATGCCCCCTGGGAGCTCATGATCTGGCGTCAGCGTGGTTGCAATCAAAGAATATGCTCTGATGCGGGACGACGCCGGATCTGATTCAGCCGATGGAGTGCTCAATCATCCGTAGAGACGCAGGGAAAACCCGCTGCCTCCAGACAGGCAGGCGCCACAGCGCCGACGCGCAGCACGCGCAACCGCCCCCCGGCGGTCATACGCACCAGCGTGGACGGCAGCCCGCCGGCGGGAGCCGCCCCCGCCGCCAGCACGCCGTCCACCCCGTCCAGCAGTTCCGGATCCAGCGCGGCGGGTTCCGTCACGGCGGGACGGCCGCTGATGTTGGCGCTGCTGGAAACCAGAGGTTCCCCCACGGCCAGCGCCAAAGTGCGGGCCACGGCGTGCGGGCTCAAGCGCGCGGCGACAGTTCCGGTTCCCGCCGTTACCGTCTCCGGCACGCAGGCCCGCGCGGGCAGCAACACGGTCAGCGAACCGGGCCAGAAACGCTCCAGCAACGGTTCCAGAGCCGCGTCGACCGCCGCCACCCGATCCAACTGCCGCCGATCCCCGCAGATCACCGGCAGGGGAAGGTGGACGTTCCGCCGTTTGGCCTGATACACCCTGGTCACGGCCGCGGCGTCGGTGATCCGGCAGCCCACGCCGAAAAATGTTTCCGTGGGATAGATCACCACGCCGCCCCGGCGCAGGCGATCCGCCGCTCCGGCGATGTCCAGCAGCGGAATTTGCCCGCCGTTTCCCCGCAACAGAGTATCCTCAGGTAGACCCATGACCCTCAAACCTTTGTCCATCGTCGCTGTGGGACGTCTCAAAACCCCGTTCTGGAAAGATGCCGCCGCCCACTATGCGGCCCGCCTCAAACGCTGGCGCGCACTGCGTGAAATCGTCATCAAGGACGGGGACGCCTCCCTGCCCCGCGACGAGCGCAATGCCCTGGAGGGCCGCAACATCCTCGCGGCCCTGACGCCCGCGGACATCGTCGTCTGCCTGGACGAGCGCGGCGCGGGCCGGACCTCCCGGGATTTCGCCGCGTTTCTGGCGCGCCTGTCGGAAAACGCCAACCGGACGCCCTGTTTCGTCATCGGCGGGGCGTTCGGCCTGTCCGACGCCGTGCGCCGGGCCGCGCAACACACCATTTGTCTGGGGCCCATGACCCTGCCCCATGAGTTGGCGCGGGTAGTGCTGCTGGAGCAACTGTACCGGGCCGAGGCCATTCTGCGCAACGTGCCGTATCATCACGCCTGAGGGGTCCGCCGGCTCACATCACTTCATAGATTCTGACGAACACATTGTCGTAGACCAGCTTGAAGTACTGCGAAAACGCCGGATCGCCGGGATCAGCCACCAGAAGCTGCACCATCAGGGAACGGAACAGGGCCTCGTCCATGACCAGTTTTTCCTCCGTCACCCTGTTGAACAGAAAATGCACATTGCGGCGCTGCTCCAGGAAACGGCGCTGCTCTTCCGGCGTGGCGTTCCGATTTTTGTCGAACCACTCCTGGATATAATTGCGGTGCGCCATTCTGCCGTCCTCAAAAACGGTGATGCTGGTGGCAAAGATGGGACTGGTGTTGCCGTCCACCTGCACTTCCCCGGTATCAAAACGGTAGGACAACTGCTGCGGCACGATGGACAGAGCGCTGGCCTTGCCTTCCCTGGTCAGAAAATCCCAACTGCCGAAGGTGGCGATCCAGAACCCCAGACGCAGCATTTCAAAGCTGACGACCACATACTGTTTGCCGGGAGCCTGAATCAGCGGCGTCTCCGGCGAACGCAGCCCGGCGATCAGCGCGGCGGCCCGGGCGCTGTCCATGCCTTCAAAGACGTTGCCCGGCTCGTTGCCCTTCAGAGCCGTATATTTGATAAGCTGCCGGGCGAAACGGGGATTATCGGTGGCGAACACGGCCGCCGGGATATACAGGGACGGGCCGCCGTGGGCCGCGCCGTCCGCGATGGTTTTGCGCCGGGCGAAGTGGTGGGCGGCATATCCCCAGTCCCACCACAGCCAGAGCATGGCGTCCTCCGGAGTGACCGTGCGAGCCCGCACCAAAGCTTCCGCATGCCGCCGGTTCAGCATGGGACCCTGGGTCATGGCCGGAATCAGCTCGGCAAAGGGCGCCCCCAGCACGCCGAGCAGCGCGGCTGACACCAGCATGCCCGACCAGAACCCCCGCAGTTCGGGGCGGATGATCCGCTCCACCAGCCAGTGCGCGGGCAGGGTCAGGCCCACGGCGGCAACGGGCGCGCCGAACATGACCATGCGTCCCCCCAGCTTGACGCTGAGCAGGCCCAGCGCGGCCAGAGGCAACAGGAACAGCGCGCCGGGGCGTTTGATCATCACCCAGAGAAAACCGATCAATCCCACAGCCGCGGCCTCTTGCCAGGGATGGAAGTAGGCCAGCAGTTCTCCGAACTCCAGATCCTGAACCTCGATGATCGACTGCGCCACGGAGGGATATACCAGCACATCGCCGCCCGCCGCCACTTTGACGTCGCCTGATCGCTTCAGATAGCTGCCCGCATGCTGCCACAGCGTCTGAAACACCTCGGCGCTCAACACGAACGCGGCGACTACTCCCCAGAGCAGCACCAGGGGAACAGGGGTACGCAGCCATTCCAGCAGGCGTTGCCGGCGGCCGCATCCTGCCGCCGGCAACGCCGGGACGATGAGCAGGCCGGGCCACCCCAGCAGCGTAGGCATGGCGTAGGCCAGCGCCCCCAGCAGCAGTTCCCCGCGCCGCCCGGCCGGAGCCAGCACCAAAGCCATGCCGCCCAACAGGCAGACATTGTAGCGCGTGAGATAGGGGAACATGGAATGCCACTCCATGGTCCACCAGGAAAGAATGCCCGACAACGCCAGCAACGCCACCCACAACGGGGCCAGGGGATTGCCCGCCGGACGCTCTGTGCCCGAGGCGGCGGCGCCCAGCAGGCGCGAAGCCGCGGGCAGGCCCGAACGCAGGGCCAGATCCCGCAGAATCATCTGCGGCAGCAGCAGAAACCGCATGGCCCAGCAGGCCGGAGCCAGCGTCATGAGCAGAGGGAAAAACAGGGTCACAAGATCGGTATCATAGTATCCCAGCAGGGTGCGGGCCAAAAATCCCGGCGCGAGGGACGTCAGAACTCCGGCGGCCACGCCGGTTTCCATACTGCCCAGGGCCCAGACCCAGGCGAACACGGTAACGGCCACCAGACTGGACAGCACGGCCGGAAACCAGAAGGCCACAGCCGCCGGATAGGTCTGCAACCCGGCGGCCAGCAGACGCAGCATCTCGGACATGGGATGCCCCACGCCGAATTCGAACCCCTCCGCCCCGGCTACCCAGTGATAGGCGTCGTGCGTGGCCAGCAGCATTTCCGTTCCCAAGCGGTATTCCGGATCCTGCCAGGAAGGCCATTCCAGCATGCGCAGGGCGAAGGCCAGGCCAAAGGTCAGCAGCCCCAACAACGCGCCCCGCACCCACAGAGCAGGCATTTTCCGCCTCACGGCGAGGTCGTTCATGCCGCCTCCCCGGCCGCCGTCACGGCCCAGAACCAGCGGGATGCGCCGTCCACGACGTATTCGCGCTGCGCCGCGCATGTCCATGGCGCGGGCAGATCGCGCGGCGCGGGCTCCCGCGCCAGGAACACCGCCGCGCCGCTTGAAGCCAGCCGTCCGCGCACCAGTTCCAACACTTCGGGCCAGGGCAGAAAGGCCCGGCTGAGAATCAGATCCGCCTTGCTCTCCTGCGTTGTGAAAAACGCTTCCGTCCGCCCCCGGAACACCCGTGTGCCGGGCAGAGAAATGCGGGAAAGCACCGTGGAAAGAAACAGAGCCCGCTTTTCCCGCGCCTCCACCAGCCAGTACCGGCCCCGGGGCCAGGCCATGCGCAGAGGAATGCCCGGCAATCCCGCGCCCGCGCCCAAATCCCAAACCAACGGCTCCGGTTCGAGTTTCAGCGTGTTCAAAAATCCGGCCAGATGAAAACTGTCCGCGATCAAGGTGTTCAGCGCCGCCTGCCAGGTTCGGGCTCCCACCAGATTCATGGCCTTGTTCCAGCGCATCAACAGCTCAAGATAGACGACCAGATCGGGCAGGGCCGTTTCCGGCACGGGACAGGAGGCGGCACGGCACAGCGCGGCCACGGCTTCGACAGAAACGGGGGAGACGGACGTCGGGGAAGATTCGGACACTGTGTTCAACCTCTCGCAATGACCTCGTTCGCAAATCAGGAACGCGCGCCGGGCGACCGGGCAGGCTTGCTCTCATGGTTCCGCGCGTTCCGCGCCACGCTTGCCAGCTCCGCCGCAATAGACTATCTACCATGCTTCCGCACCGCCCGTGCACAGGCGCTTTCTCACATACCCGCCCTGCTCCGGCAGGGCAAGCATTCTTCGGGAGTCATCATGCGCAAACTCGCTCTCCTCTTCCCCGGTCAGGGATCTCAGGAATCCGGCATGGGCCGCGCCCTGGCCGAAGCATCCTCCGAGGCCATGGATCTCTGGAAAAAGGCTGAACGCATCAGCGGCCTCCCCCTCCGCGAAATCTACTGGGAGGGAGATGACGCCGCCATGGCCGATACGCGGGCGCTCCAGCCCGCTCTCACGGTCGTCAACCTCACCTGCTGGCAAAGCATCGCGCCCCACGTCACGCCCGACGGCGCCGCCGGGCACAGCCTGGGCGAATACAGCGCCCTGGCGGCCGCCGGAGCGATTTCCGCCGAGGAAGCCCTGGAAATGACCGCCC
>CASQEL010000140.1 GCA_949427775.1 uncultured Desulfovibrionaceae bacterium | reverse complement strand
GGCTTGGAGGGGTTATGCGGTATTCCGGGTACAGTAGGCGGGGCCGTGGCCATGAACGCCGGATCGTTCGGTTGCGAAACAGCGCGATATCTGCATTCGATCCGTATATATTCCCCGGAGATAGGGATAGCGGACATTGACAGAACGCACTTTTCTTACAACTACAGACACTTTTCTGTAACAGGAGTACATAGCTGGTTTTTGATACTCCAGGCAACATTTGTCTTGACGCGTTCTTTAAGGAGTGGCATCACCGGATTCATGCGTCGTAATTTTTTCAAGAAAAAGTCTATACAACCGATCGCGGCGTGGAGTGCGGGATGCATCTTCAAAAACCCTTCTCCGGAAAATCCCGCGGGCAAACTTTTGGATATGGCCGGATTTAAAGGCAAACGCCTTGGAGGGATGGCATTTTCATCGCTGCATGCAAATTTTTTGATCAACGAAGGTCGAGGCAGCGCGACGGCGGCGCTTGAGCTCATGGAGCAGGCTCGGGAGGCCGTTTATGGACGTTTTGGTATTGTTCTTGAGCCGGAAGTGCGGATAGTGCCGTGGCCCTCAAATTGAACAAGGGAAAACGAAGTGCGCGGAATACATACTCCAGCACCGGCAAGTCATCGGTCCCTCGTTTGCGGAGCCTCAGGTTTGTTTTGCCTGCCGCGCGCAATTTCAAAGGGGTGCTGGGAATTATCGTATGCGCTGTCGTAGGGGCGGCGTTGCTGTTGGCGCTCTGCGTGGGAACATTGCGTTTATACAGATTTGCTACGACCAGTCCGTTTTTTGCCACCAAACATGTGGACGTGACGGGCAATGTCCGCATGACGCGGGATATGGTATTGGAACTGGCCGGGCTTGCGATCGGTGAAAACAGTCTGGCCGTGAGCATCGCCAAAGTGGAAAGATCCCTGCTCAGTTCGCCGTGGGTGGAGGAAGTTTCGGTCAAACGGCTGTTGCCGGATCGGTTTGTGATTAAGCTGCGGGAACGTACTCCTTCCTTCTGGATACGCAAGGACGGGGTTTTATATTACGCCGATACGCAGGGCGCCATTATTGCTCCTGTGGAAAGTGCGCACTTTCTCTCATTGCCGACGTTGGAAGTGGAGCCCGGGACCGAGGATGTGTTGCACAGACTCGGTGAATTTATAAAAGATCTGCAGGACGGACAGCTCCCTGTGGAGTTCGGCGCCGTCTCCGGCATCAACATCAGTCCCGGGCGCGGGGTGGAATTATATCTTGAAGATCGCGATATGCGTCTTTCCGTCGCCACGGACGACTGGAGAGGCAATCTTGACCGTCTCGGCATCACCTTGGGTGATCTGGCTCGGAGAAATGAGTTGGGGATTGTGCGGGAGGTACGGGCCGCGGACGGAAATGTTTGGGTTATTACCGCCATTGAAGAGCCTGAACGCTAGTATTATATAATAAGTGTGCTATAGTATTTCGAACCTCGGGTGATGCTCTGCGGCACAGCGAAGTTTTGTACGTTCCAGGAGTGATTCATGAGCAAGTCTGAACTGATTGTCGGCCTTGATATCGGCACTACAAAAATCTGCGCAGTGGTCGGCGAACTCGGCGATGCCGGTCTCGTTGAGGTCGTGGGCATCGGCACGAGCGTCTCTACGGGATTGCGCAAGGGGGTAGTGGTCAATATCGAACAGACCGTGCAGTCCGTCCGCAAAGCACTCGAAGAAGCCGAACTTATGGCCGGATGTGAAATACACGCCGTCTATGTAGGCATCGCGGGCAGCCATATCATGGGCATCAACAGCCATGGCGTGATCGCGGTCAAAGGCGGAGAAGTGGCCCAGCGGGATATCGAGCGCGCGCTTGACGCGGCACGCGCCGTGGCCATTCCTGCCGATCGAGAGGTCATTCATATCCTGCCGCAGGAATATATTGTGGACGATCAGCGGGGTATCGCGGATCCGCTGGGTATGGCCGGGGTGCGCCTGGAGGTCAAGGTGCACATCGTGACAGGCGCGGTTTCCTCTGCACAGAATATTGTGCGTTCCTGTCACCGAAGCGGACTTGAGGTTTCCGACATCGCTCTGGAATCGTTGGCATCGGCCAAGGCGGTACTGACCGAGGAAGAGCGGGAAATCGGCGTGGCTCTGGTGGATCTGGGCGGCGGCACGACGGATATTGCCGTCTTTGCCAATGACGCCATCAAGCACACGGCGGTGCTGGCTTTGGGCGGGCAGAATCTGACCAATGATATCGCTTTCGGTCTGCGGACGCCTATGGCTTCGGCGGAAAAGATCAAGCTTAAATATGGTTGCGCGCTTTCCGATATGGTGCGTACCGACGAATTTATTGAAGTCCCCAGTGTCGGAGGACGCGAGCCTCGCAGACTTTCCCGTCAGGTATTGGCGGAAATCTGTGAGCCGCGTATGGAAGAAATACTTTACCTTGTGGATCAAACATTGGTACGGTCCGGATATAAGGATCTCATAGGTGCGGGAGTTGTGCTGACGGGCGGCACGGCTCTGATAGAAGGATGCCAGGAATTGGGAGAGCAGATTTTCAATCTCCCTACCCGCATCGGCTATCCGCGCAATGTGGGGGGCCTCAAGGACGTGGTGAACAGTCCCAAATTCGCAACAGCCGTGGGATTGCTGCGGTATGGCGCCGAAAAGGAAAACCAGGGACAGAAAAAGTTCACCAACAGGGAATCGGGCATGTTTAACGGCGTGCTTTCCCGGATGAAAAAATGGTTTGCTGATATTTCATAGAACCCTGGCGGGCAGGGTTAAACGTTTGAAGGAGAGGCACATGGAAATTATGGGAATCGAACCCCTGACTTTTGCAAGTAACGCCAAAATTAAGGTGGTAGGCGTCGGGGGCGGCGGCGGCAATGCTGTGCAGAATATGATCACTTCAGGTTTGCGCGGCGTCAGTTCTGTTTGTGCGAATACGGATCTGCACGCGTTGAACAAAAGCACGGCCGAATGCAAGGTCCAGTTGGGAGAGAAACTCACCAAAGGACTGGGGGCGGGCGCCAATCCTCAGGTGGGGCGGGAGGCGGCCCTGGAAAGCGTGTCCGGCATTCGCGACGCCTTGCAGGATGCGGATATGGTCTTTGTGACGGCGGGGATGGGAGGCGGAACAGGCACCGGCGCCGCGCCGGTGATCGCCCAGGCCGCCAAGGAAATGGGAGCGCTCACCGTGGGCGTGGTGACCAAACCTTTCAGTTTTGAAGGCGCGAAGCGCCGCGCGGCTGCCGAAGCGGGGTTGATGGAGTTCAAGGAGCATGTGGACTGCCTGATCACCATCCCCAATGATCGCTTGCTTGCGTTTGCGCCCAAAAAAGCTCCCTTCACCGAAATGTTGAAAAAAGCCAATGACGTGCTCTTTTATGCCGTCAAAGGTATTTCTGACGTGATCATGGAAGAAGGGTTGATCAATCTCGATTTTGCCGACGTGCGCACAGTCATGAGCGAGTCCGGGCTCGCTCTTATGGGCACCGGCATCTCCACGGGTGAAAACCGCGCCCGCGAGGCCGCCCAGCGTGCCATCATGAGCCCCCTGCTGGAAGACGTTTCTCTGGAAGGAGCCAAGGCTGTTCTCTATAACATCACGGCATCCATGGATATTTCCGGAGACGAGATTGACGAAATCGGTAGTATTATTTCCGAGGCAGCCCATCCCGACGCCAATATCATTTTCGGTGTGGTTTTTGATGAAAACGTGGGCGAGGAATTGCGCATTACCGTCATCGCCACAGGTATTGAACCGCAGGAAACTGCCGTGCCCGTGCCCGCCGCCGCTGCCCCCACTGCCACGGTGACATCGTTCCGCCAGCCGGGGCCTGGGGCGGCGGTGCCTTCGCAGGGCCTGCGACGTCAACCGCAGCCCATGCCCGTGCAGCAGGATATGGATGTCGTTCCGGCAGCGCCCCTGGGAGGACGTTCCAACCGCCGAGGACAAGTGGAACGGTGGTATGACGACAAGAGCGAATTGCCGCCCTTTGTCCGGAAGCGTGAAGCGTTGGGACAACCCCGTCGGCATGTGCATGCGCCGGGTGAAGAAGATTTTATTTTTGATGAGGAAGAATTTGAAATGCCGGCGTTCATTCGGCGTCAGGCCGACTGATTTCCGCACATCCGGTGTCATTCACGATGAATGACAGCCGGGCAGGGATCCCCGCGGCCGGATCGTTCCCCACCGGAGTTGTCCGCAGGTGATTCTGTGCCTACCTTTTTTCAGGACCACGCCTCTCCGGTTCTGAAAAAGCCCGCCAAAAGGCCACTCAGGTGGCCTTTTGTGCGTTTCAAGAGTGAACGAGACAAAATCCGTCATCAGTGCGGAACACGTGCAGTTACGGGATTGACGCAGAGGCATTTTCCGGATTAGTATAAAAACTTTCTTGAAGCAGATCCACTTTGACTTTGTAAAAAGTCAAAGTGGAAGATACGTTCGCTCCGGCATGTAACAGCGCAAATACATTGCGCTTATGCCTTCGCGGCGGCCGCCTGCTCCCGCAGTCGGCAGAGCATTTTCAACCTGAAAATGCCCTAAAACAACATGAAGGTGATATATGAATATCTGTATCGTGGGAACCGGCTATGTCGGCCTGGTGAGCGCCGCCTGTTTTGCAGAGATGGGCAACACTGTAACCTGTGTGGACGTCAACCCGACGGTGGTGGAAAAGTTGAACAACGGCTCGGTGCATATTTTTGAGCCTGGGCTGGAACCCATGGTGCAGCGGAGCCATGCCGATGGCCGTTTGAAATTTACAACGGATTTGCCGGCAGGATTGCAGCATGCCGAGTTTGCATTTATTTGTGTGGGAACGCCGTCTCAAGATGACGGTTCTTGCGATTTGTCGTATGTGGAGCAGGTGGCCCGGGAAATCGGACGCTCCATGCAGCACGAATTGGTGGTCGTGGACAAGTCGACTGTCCCTGTCGGCACCGCGGATCGAGTAAGAGGCATTATTGAAGAGGAGTTGTCCGCTCGCGGCGTGACTATTCCGTTCGATGTGGTTTCCAATCCCGAATTTCTTAAGGAAGGGGACGCTATTGCGGATTTCATGAAGCCCGATCGCGTCGTGGTCGGCACGGATTCCGAGCGCGCCGCCGCCATGATGCGCGAGATTTACGCTCCTTTTGCCCGGACACGCGAAAAGCTTATCGTCATGGGCGTGCGCAGCGCTGAAATGACCAAATATGCGGCCAACTGCATGTTGGCTACCAAAATATCCTTCATCAACGAGATCGCCACTATTTGCGAACGGGTCGGTGCTGATGTGCGGGATGTGCGGATGGGCATCGGTTCTGATTCGCGTATCGGCTATCAATTTATCTACCCCGGCCTGGGCTACGGCGGCTCCTGCTTCCCCAAGGATGTAAAGGCGCTCATCCACACCGCGCGTAATGCGGGCACGACGCCGGAACTGCTGAATGCCGTGGAGTCGGTCAACGCGCGCCAGAAGCGTTCCATGGCGTTGCGCATCCGTGAATATTTCGCACCCCAGGGAGGGGTTGAAGGAAAGACTCTTGCATTGTGGGGATTGGCCTTCAAGGCCAATACCGACGACATGCGCGAAGCCGCGGCTCTGTCCATCATCAAGGATTTGACGGAGCATGGCATGCGTGTGCGGGCTTATGATCCCGTGGCTGACAAGAATGCCGCCCGTCTGCTCAAAGACAACGCCCTGGTGGAAATCGTGGCTGATCAATATGCGGCCTGTCAGGGGGCCCAGGCATTGCTGGTGGCTACGGAATGGAATCAGTTCCGCAACCCTGACTTTGCGAAAATCCGTGAGTTGCTGACTGCTCCTTTGCTGTTCGACGGACGCAACTTGTATTCGCCGCAGCGTATGGCGGAGCGGGGATTCGCATATTTTTGCGTGGGGCGCGGGGTCTAGAGCATTTTCCTTTTGAAAATGCTCTGCCGACTGCGAGAGCAGACGACCGCCGCGAAGGCACAAGCGCAATTTGTTTGCGCTGTACCATGCCGGAGCGG
>CASQEL010000139.1 GCA_949427775.1 uncultured Desulfovibrionaceae bacterium | reverse complement strand
CTCTGGGCCGCGGCCATGAGCAATTATTTCATGTCGGCCGTCGTGCCCGCCAACACAGGAGATCTGACGCTCAAGGGCCGCCTCCAGAACGACGTGTACCGGGCCGCCCTGGAACGTTCCGACGCGGTGCTCGCTCCGGGGACGGAAACGGAAATCGACGTCTCCTACTGGGTGGGACCGAAGGTCCGCAGCCTGCTCGCCGCCGCTCCCAACGATCTGGCGGCCTCCGTGGATCTCGGCATGTTCAGCATCATCGCCAAGGGATTATTGTGGTTGCTGGATTTCTTCTACAAGTATGCGCATAACTGGGGACTGTCCATCATCCTGCTGACAGTGCTGATCAAGGCGGTGTTCTGGCCGTTGACGGCCAAAAGCTATGCCTCCATGGAAAAAATGAAAAAGCTCCAGCCCATGATGGCGAGCATCCGCGACAAGTACAAGGACGACAAGGAACGCCTGAACAGGGAAATCATGGGGCTGTACAAGACCTACGGCGTCAATCCCGCCAGCGGTTGCGTTCCCATTCTGGTCCAGTTGCCGGTGTTCTTCGGCCTGTACCAGGCGCTGTTGACCTCCATCGAGCTGCGGCACGCCTCGTTCATCACGTACCTGCCGGGCACGGACATCATCTGGCTGGCGGACCTCTCGGCCAAGGATCCCCTGTACATCACGCCCATCATCATGGGGGTGACCATGTTCCTGCAGCAGAAGATGAGTCCGCCCGCGGGAGATCCCACACAGCAGAAAATCATGATGTTCCTGCCCGTCATCTTCACGGTGATGTTCCTGCAATTCCCGTCCGGTCTGGTGCTGTACTGGCTGGTCAACAACGTTCTGTCCATCGCCCAGCAGTGGATGATGATGCGCAAGGCTCGCTGAGGCGACCGCACGCGCGCCGCGTGAAACTATGTCGGCGCGGCGGGGACGTCCCCGCCGCGCCTCAGGCACAACAGCCGCCGTGTTCCGTCACCGAAGATCGCGTTCCGCCGCCCGACCGGGGCGGCCTGCGTTGACGGAAGGCGTACCGGTTCCGGTCCGGTCGCAGCCGTTCCGGCATGACCGGCATAACCTTGTCGGAACTTATTGAGGTTGCCGCATGGAAGGATTCAAAGAATTTCAGGGCAAAAACCTGGATGACGCCATCAGCGAAGCATGCAGCTACTTTGACGCTCCCCGCGAACGTCTGGAGATCGACATTATCCAGGACTCCAAGTCCGGTATTTTCGGTATCGTCGGCGCGCGTAAAGCCAAGATCAAAGCCCGCCGCGTACAGTTGCGCGATGCTGTGGACGGCATTTTGGGACGTGGCTTCTCCGCCGCGGAGGAGGGCGGCTCCGCCGCCCGCGAGGGACATCGCCGGGAGCGTCGCAACGAGCACAAGGCCGCTGCCGACGCCGTTCAGGAGCGCAAGCGGTCACCGCGTCAACGACCTGTTCCGCCCGAAAAGGCGTCGGGCGCCGCCGCCTGCTGCGACGCGGGGGAGACGGAAGCCGTTCCGGCGTCTGTGGAGCGGGGAGAGAAGGCCCGCGGCGAAGGCAGGCCCGTCGATGAGGACGCCGGTCGTGCTCCGCGCCCGCGCCGCCGCGGCGTTCGGAATCGCCCCCAGGGGCAGGGTGATGCCGTTGCGTCGACTTCCGTTCCGGCCGTGCCGGACGGGGACGCTTCCGCCGATGAAGCCTTGAGCGAGGGACTTGTCGAAATACCCTTTGAAGAAATGGATCAGGAACGTTTGAGCGCGTTGAGCCTGGAAGCTGTGGAACACCTTGTGACGCCAATCGTCGGACGGATTCCGCTGAAGGTGGAATTGCAGGAAGGCCGCGTCAACGTGGTCATGGATTGCGGCGAGGACTCCGGCTTGCTGATCGGTCGCGAAGGGCAGACATTGGCGTCGCTTCAGTACCTGGCGTCGCGTATTGTTTCCCGCGGCATGGGCGCCGCCGTCCGTGTGCAGTTGGACGCGGGCGAATACCGGCTGCGTCAGGACGAGAAACTGCGCGAAATGGCTTTGGCCCTGGCCGAGAAGGTGCGCGCCACGGGCAAATCCCATTCCACACGTCCCTTGAGTTCCTACCACCGGCGCATTATTCATATGACCTTGCAGGACGCGCCCGACGTGCAAACCCGCAGTTCCGGCGACGGACCATTGAAGCGGGTGGTGATTCAGCGTAAAAAGGGGTAGGAGATACCCCGCCGAGCAGATTTTCCGGGGGGCGCGAGCCCCCCGTTTTCATGGATGACGGGACTATGGGGAACAACGACACCATCAGCGCCATAGCGACGCCCCTGGGCGCGGGCGGCATCGGCATCGTGCGCTTGTCCGGCAGGAACGCCAAGGCCGTTCTGACGCGTATATTTCGACCCGCGTCGTCGCGGTTTACGGACTTTCGTCCCTGGACGCTGCACCACGGGCACGTGTCGGACGTTGCGGGCGAAACGCTGGATGACGTTTTGGCGGTCTTCATGCCCGGTCCCAAAACGTTCACCGGCGAAGATGTGGCTGAAATTCATTGCCATGGCGGCCCGGCCGTGCTTCAGACGCTGTTGCGGACCACGCTGGCCCTGGGCGCGCGGCAGGCGGAGCGGGGCGAATTTTCGCGCCGGGCCTTTTGCAACGGACGCATGGATTTGACGCAGGCCGAAGCTGTCGCCGAAATGATCGCCGCGCCCACACGTCAGGCGGCCCGCCTGAGCGCGGCGAAGCTGGACGGCTTGCTGGGACGCCGGGTGAGCGAGATGCGCGGACGCCTGGAAGCATTGCGGGCTCAGGTCTGCCTGGCCGTGGACTTCCCGGAGGAAGAGGTGGATTGCCTTTCCCCGGAAGAGTTTCTGGGCGGCGTGCGCCATGTGGCGGACGCCGTGCGCGCTCTGCTGGCCGGATACCGGCGCTGCCGCTGTTGGCAGCAGGGGGCGGCCGTCGTGCTGGCCGGAGCGGTCAATGCGGGCAAGTCCAGTCTGATGAACGCCTTGCTGGGCCGCAACAGGGCGCTGGTGACGGATATTCCCGGCACGACACGGGATTTTTTGGAAGAATTTTTGTCGTTGGACGGCCTGCCCGTGCGTCTGACGGATACGGCGGGATTGCGCGAAACAGAAGACGCCGTGGAAGGTCTGGGGGTCGATCTGAGTCGCGACCGTATTGCCGCCGCCGATCTTGTGCTGGCAGTGGTGGACGGCACTGTGGGACTGGATGCGGCCGGGCGGGAAATCCTGTCCGAAATCCCTTCCGAGCGCGTGGTGGTGGTCTGGAACAAAATTGATGCCCAACCTCGGATCGCGATGCCGGAGGCATGCCGGACAGGAGAGATCGCGTGCGTTCCTGTTTCGGCGCGTACAGGGGAAGGTCTGGAGATGCTGGCGGCGACCATTCGTCGAAAGGTGCTGGCCGACGGCACGGAGCCTGAGCCGGGCGAGCTGGCCCCCAACATGCGCCAGGCGACCGCCCTGGAGCGGGCTCTGGAAGAATTGGCCGAACTGGAGCGGGATATTGCCGCGGGCATGCCATACGACGTTTGCGCCGTGCGTCTGGACGCGGCCGTGGCGGCGTTGGGAGACGTGGTGGGGCTGGATTCGCCGGAGGACGTGCTGAATCGTGTCTTTTCAACATTTTGTATCGGCAAGTGATGGCTATGATTCCCGATCAGTATCGTCGCAAAATTTCCAAGGATGAAATCAATGCCCTGCCTATCCGGCGCTATGAGGGAGAGGTGCGGCTGGTGCGCACTCCCGAAGAGCTGGAAGCGGCGGTGGACGCGCTTGCTCGGGAAACCGTGCTCGGCTTTGATACGGAAACCAAACCGACGTTCCGCAAGGGAAAGGTCAATGCCCCCGCGCTGGTGCAGTTCGCCGCCGCCGAGGTGGTCTTCCTGATCCAGTTGGGCCGGGTGCCCATGGGGGAAGGGATCGCTTCCATTTTAGGCGACGCGGGCATCGTCAAGGCGGGCGTCAGCATCGTTGACGACGTGCGGGAACTGCAGAAGCAGTATCCGTTTCAGTCCGCCGGTCTGGTGGATTTGGGGGATGTGGCCCGTGCCCTTCGGATGGAGACGCAGGGGCTGCGCAATCTGGCCGCCAATTTTTTTGGCTGGCGTATTTCCAAGGGGCCGCAGTGTTCCAACTGGAGTCTTGCCGAGCTTACGCCCCGCCAGGTCGCCTATGCCGCTACCGATGCCTGGATAGGACGCGAGGTGTACCTTAAAATGCGCGAACTGGACTTGCTCCCCCGGTCGTTTCTGCCTCTGGAACAGAGACATTCCCATGCCTGAATATCCCCCCGCGACGGAGTTTTTGCCCGCTTTGGGGCCACGCGTGGTTTTTTTTACCGGAGGCACCGCGTTGCGTTGCCTGAGCCGGACTATCATCAAGTATACGCATAATACCGTTCACCTGGTGACGCCCTTCGATTCCGGGGGAAGTTCGGCCGCTCTGCGCCTGGCATTCGACATGCCCGCTGTGGGCGATGTGCGCAACCGGCTGCTGGCCCTGGCTGACGCCGCGGTCGTGCCTCAGGTGGTGCTGGACATCTGCAACGGTCGTCTTCCTGTCGCAGGAGAGCGGGCGACATTGCTCCAAAAATTGTATGCCCTGGCCTCCAGCAAGGATCCCGCCTGGGCGGGCGTGCCGCGGGTGTTCGGAGAAGTGCTGCGCCTGCATCTGCGGTATTTTCTGGAAAACATGCCTGACAACTTCGATCCCCGCGAGGCCAGTGTGGGAAACCTGATTCTCGCAGGCGGGTATCTGCATTACCGGGCGCAGTTGGGGCCCGTTCTGTCGCTGATGAGCCGCCTGTTGCGCGTGCGCGGCGCCGTATTGCCCATCGTCAGCGACAGTCTGCATCTGGCGGCGGAGCTGGAAGACGGAAGCGTCGTAGTGGGACAGCACCGCATCACCGGACGTGGGGGCGTGCGGTTGTCCGCGCCGGTACGTCGTCTTTTCTTGACGGCGCAACGTCCGGGGGATGTTCCGGCGGCGGGGGACGATCCTGTTCCCTGCACCTCGTGCGTGACGCCTCTGGCGGCGACATATCTGCGTGCCGCCGACTGCATCTGCTATCCCATGGGGAGTTTTTATACCAGCGTCACGGCAAACCTGCTGCCCGAGGGCGTGGGGCGGGCGGTGGCTGACGCCGTCTGTTCCAAGGTGTATATTCCCAATTCCGGTTTGGACCCCGAGCAGGGAACGCTTTCCGTCGCCGACAGGGTGCGGGTGCTTTTGGAAACGCTGCGCCGGGACGCCGGAGAGAATGTGCCGGCCTCGCGTCTGTTGCAGACTGTGCTGCTGGACAGCGTTCATGGCGTGTACACGGGGGGGATCGACGCCGAGGGCATCAAGGCGCAGGGCGTGGCGATCCGGGATTGTCCTCTGGTGGAAGCCGAGGACCCTCGCCGCCACGACGCCGAACTGACGGCGCGGGCGCTGCTGGAATATGCGCACCCGCAGTAGGTCCGTCGGGCGGCCGGAACAGGCGGAAAGCCGTTCCCTTTCGCTCCATGCTTTCCGGGGGCAACCCCCATTGCAACGCCTATTCCGTTTCCTCAATGACGCCGCCCGCCAGCACTACGCCGTCGGCATCATAGACGACGGCGATCTGACCGGGCGCGGAAGGTGTCCGGGGTTCTTCAAAGCGGATATGCAGGCAGCCGTTCGTCACGCTCACGGCGGCGGGCATCTCGCGCTGACGATAGCGCACGCGGGCCAGCAGTCTGTCGGGCCAGAGCTCCGGCGCCACCAGCAGATTGGCGGCTCCCGTGCGACAGCCGCGCATGCCCAGTTCGTCCCGCGTGCCCAGCAACAGGACGTTGTTTTCTCGCGATTTGCCCGTCACATACAGCGGTTCGGACCACGCCACGCCCAATCCCCGGCGTTGTCCTTCCGTGTACTGCCACAGCCCCTGGTGACGCCCCACACGGCGGCCGTCCCGCAGCAGCATGGGGCCGGGGCCGGGCAGAGAAATACGGCGCGCGCGACTTTG
>CASQEL010000138.1 GCA_949427775.1 uncultured Desulfovibrionaceae bacterium | reverse complement strand
ATGCGGGAAAGCAGGATCATCCGGCGTCTGGGGGCCAATTTCCAGTCCGCCAAACTCGGCTTCCGCTCCACGCTGTGCGCCGCCAAAGTCCCGCCTGAAAAAATGGACGCCTTCATAGCCGAGGTCAACGCCCATCCCGGCGTCACCCACAACTACATCCGCAATCACGTCTACAACGTCTGGTTTTCCTACATCGGCCCCACCTGGGAGGCGGTGTGCGGCGCGCTGGACGACATCAGCCGCAACACGGGCGTTCCCATCCTCAATCTGCCCGCCTCAAGGGTCTACAAGATTCGGGTGGACTTCCGCATGGAGGAACAGGACAGCCGGGCTTTGAAAATGTTGAACGACTCC
This sequence comes from uncultured Desulfovibrionaceae bacterium, assembly GCA_949427775.1. Taxonomy (GTDB): domain Bacteria; phylum Desulfobacterota; class Desulfovibrionia; order Desulfovibrionales; family Desulfovibrionaceae; genus CASQEL01. The sequence goes on along the minus strand of CASQEL010000138.1, from coordinate 5,619 downwards.
GACGGCAACGAGAACTGACGCCCGCACCTGAAGACATGGCGGCCCGCAAGGACCGCGGCCGTTTCCGTCGGGCTGCCTGCGAGTCCTTGCGGAAATCCCGCGCGGAGCGGCCGAGTCCGCGAAGCTTGTCGAATGCGCCTATGCTCCGCTTGTATCGACGGGGTCATCGGCTGTTTCAGGACTGTTTGTTCCTCCGCGTTGGGGACGTTGCTTGTGCCGCACCTTGAAGGCGTACATGTCGTGGTCCGCGCGGATAAGCACGTCATGAAGATGCTTGTCCAGTTCCGGATCCCAGGTCGCCACTCCGTAGGAAAATTCAAAGTATGTTTCCGGAGCTCCCACGGAACGGCTCAAGGTGAACAGGGAACGTAACCCCGCCTCCAGCTCCATCTTGTCTCTACCGATGACCACAGTCGCGAATTCATCGCCGCCGATACGGTAACTGACGCCCATCTTTCCAAAGGCCGATTGCCTGATGTTGTCCGCCATTTTTTTGATGTACGCGTCGCCCGCGCCGTGCCCCAACGTATCATTGACCACTTTCAAATTGTTCAAATCATAGACGATGACGGACACCACCATTCCCGGTTTGAGCGCTTCTTCAAGGCGCTTCAGATCCAGCTCAAAGGCCGTGCGGTTCTGCAGCCCCGTCAAGTAGTCGGTGTACGCCAGTTTTTTATAGAACGGTTCCGAAACCCGATGCAGACTGACCCGGGCAATCAGAATAAACAGTGTCGCCACAATGATGGAAACAACAATGCTGTAGAGCGTGATTTTCTGCTTTTTTTGGTAAATATCCTGCGCGTCGAATTCCATGACCATCGCGCCGGCCACACGGCCGTCCGCGTGTCTCACCGGCCAGCAGGTAATGAAGATCGCCCCCCATTCCGTATTCAGAATGTCTTCCGACGCCACAGTCTGTCCATTCAGACAGCGACGAAGTTCGGGCAGAATATCCGGCTCGATGGCGTCGCCGATAAAGCGGAAATCGGGCGCCTGCAAATCGAGTCCGTCGATCACATACTCCGGTTCGCCGCGCGTATCGGTCCGCGCCGTGTACAAGTAGCGGACATTGGCTATCCTGCGGATTTTGTTCAGCTCTCTCTGTTGACTGATATACAGATCGGTCGCGGCGTCTTCCTTTTTCCGCAACAACGAAAAACTTTCGACATTCACGACTTTCTGGGCGTACGTGTTCACAATTTCCGTTCTGGAACGGATGCTGTCCAGCATGGCCATATAGAACATGCCGCGCGTCACGGCGTACACCGCCGCCGAGGTGGCCACCGTCGTCAACAGGATAATAAGGAAAACCTTGTTTTCTATCTTGTCGAAAAAACGTCTTTTTGTTGTCTGCATCCGCAACTTCCTCCGAAACGCGGGACGGCATGCCGCGCCGCCTTCCGGCGACATTCAGGATGAAAAGCGCACACTGAAAAATAAGACAGAGGCGTCCGCCGACCGGCGCCTGTCCCGCTACAATACAACAGGGACATGGTCAAGGCAACTCTTCCTGTCAAGGCAGGCGAATCGAAGAAACGCGCATGCCGCGAAGTATGCCGCGCGCATAGGCGGCGTTTTGTCAAGCGCGTCTGCTCTCCCTCTACCGGTTTTTCAGCGCATTTTTGCCGCGAACTACGGTCGTCGCCGCACTCTTCAGTCAGGCCCGACATCCCGGCGGCCTTTGACCCAAGAATATTGGTATCGGCCGCCGGAGCGAGCACCCGCCGTCAGCGCAGATCGTTGACCCGCTTGGACTTGCTGAAGGTGCGCGGCAGGGTGGCGTTATCCACAACGGACACCTCCACCCGCGCCAGGAGCGCCTTGTGCAGCCGCCGGGCCAGAGCTTCGGCCAGCGCCGCGTCGCCCCCGTCCGGAATCCCCGCCTTCCGTTCCACGGAAAGACGCAGATGATCCAGCGCCTGCGCGTCGCGGGTCAGTTCCACCTGGTACTCGCCGCCCAATTCGGGAAACGCGCCGATGACCTCCACCAGCTGTCCGGGATAGATGTTCACGCCGCGGAAAATGATCATGTCGTCAGAACGGCCCAGGATTTTGTCGTGGCGGGGAATATGCAGACCGCAGGAACAGCGTCCGGGCAGCAGGCGCGTCAGATCCCGCGTCCGGTAACGCACCAGGGGCACGGCTTCCTTGCGCAGGGACGTGACCACCATCTCTCCCACTTCGCCGTCCGGCACAGGCCGCAGCGTTTCCGGGTCCAGCACTTCGATCAGAAACAAATCCGCCCAATAGTGCAGTCCCTCGTGCGCGTCGCAATCTATGGCCGTGCCGGGGCCGTACATTTCGGTCATGCCCGCGATGTCGTAACTGCCTTCCAGACCGAGTTTTTCTTCGATGGCCAGCCGCATTTTCTCGCTGCGCGTCTCGGCCCCGCAGATGACCTTGCGCAGGGCGATTCTGTCGCGCAGGCCATGACGCTCCACTTCTTCGGCCAACAGCAGCGCCATGGACGCCGTGGCCCCGAAACAGGTCGCCCGCATATCCGTCAGCAGTTGCAGATGCATTTCCAGATTGCCCGGTCCCACGGGAATGGTCAGGGCGCCGAAACGCTCCGCTCCCAATTGAAAACCCGCGCCCGCCGTCCACAGACCGTAGCCCACGGCCACCTGCATGCGATCCAGGGGGGTCAGGCCCGCCATTTCATAGCACCGGGCCATCTGGAGACTGAAGGTATCCAGATCGCGCCGCGAGTACGCCAGGATTTTGCGTTTCCCCGTGGTTCCCGACGAGGCGTGAATACGTACCACGTCCTCTTCCGGCACGCAGAGCAACGGCAGGGGATATCCCCGGCGCAAGTCCTCCACGTCGGTCATCGGCAGACGCCGCACGTCGTCCATACTGCGCACGTCGTCGGGTTGTACGCCCGCGGCCTCCAGTTTGCTTCGGTACTGCGGGGAATGCAACGCCTGTCGCAATGTCCGGCGCACGCCTTCCAGTTGCTGCGACAACAGGGAATCATCGTGGAAGTCCGGCAGAAATCGGTGCGCACGCGGGGTCATAAGCTCCTGTCCTTTGGATGAGGTTGCCTTTTGCCGCGCCGGCGGCTAGAATTATCGGCTTGATTGTCCGCTATCACGAATTGCCCGAAAGGAAAAGGGGACCTTCCGGGCAAAGTATATGTTGCTGTATTTCAGAGCGGTTGCGAAATGCCGTTTTGCAAAACGCTCCGGCGACACGGAAGGTCCTTCCGGCGGACGGCCCGGTGAAATCGTCGCCGTCCGGCCGACTGAGGCCCCGCGCCGAGGCGTGTCCGCAAGCATGTCCGCCGGAGTCGTCCTGAGTCCTGACGGTTGCGGTCTTCCGTCATCACTCCGGTGCACCCCCGCCGACAATCGCCGCCCCGCGGCAGTTCCAAGGAGTCTCCATGCGTATTTTGGTTATCGGTTCCGGCGGCCGCGAGCATGCCCTGGTCTGGAAGCTCCGGCAGAGTCCCAAGGTCACGCGGATATACGTCGCGCCCGGCAACGGGGGCATCGCCGCCGAGGGCGTCACCTCCGTCCCCCTGGCCGTGGATGATATTCCCGCCCTGGTGCGTTTCGCCCGGGAGCAGCGGATCGATCTGGCTGTTCCCGGACCGGAACTCCCCCTGACCCTGGGCATCACCGACGCCATGCAGGACGCGGGCATCCCCTGTTTCGGCCCAAGCCGCCATTGCGCGCAGTTGGAAGGCAGCAAGGCCTTTGCCAAGGAGGCCATGCGCAAGGCGGGCATTCCCACGGCCCGCAGCGCCACGTTCACCGACTACGAAGCGGCCCGCGAAAACATTCTGGCCGTGGGCGCGCCCATTGTCATCAAGGCCGACGGCCTGGCCGCGGGCAAGGGCGTGGTCGTGGCCCGCAGCACGCAGGAAGCCCTGGACGCGCTGGATGAAATCATGAAAAGCCGCGTGCACGGCGCGGCAGGCGATACCGTGGTCGTGGAAGAATGCCTGGAAGGCGAGGAAGCTTCCTTCCTCTGTTTCTGCGACGGCGCGACCGCCGTGCCTCTGCCCTCGGCCCAGGATCACAAGGCCGCCTACGACGACGATCAGGGCCCCAACACCGGCGGCATGGGCGCCTACAGCCCCGCGCCGATCCTGCCTGACGAGGAAGCCGACCACATGGCCGATCTGGTCATCCGCCCGCTGTTGCGCGTGCTGGCTGAAGAAGGCCATCCCTTCAAAGGCGTGCTCTACGCCGGATTGATGATGACCCCCGAAGGCCCCAAGGTCCTGGAATACAACGTCCGCTTCGGCGATCCCGAATGCCAGCCTCTGCTGATGCGCCTGACCGCGGATCTGGCCGACGCCATGCTGGCCTGCGTCAGGGGCACACTGGCCGAAACCCCGCTCACCTATACGCCGCGGACGGCGTTGGGCGTGGTCGTGGCCGCCGAAGGCTACCCCGGCGCCTATGCCAAGGGCATGGAAATCACCGGCATCAGCGACGCCGACGCTCTCCCCGGCGTCAAGGTCTTTCACAGCGGCACCCGCGCGGAAGGCGACAAACTGCTTTCCAGCGGGGGACGCGTGCTCTGCGTGACGGCCCTCGGCGACGATCTGGACGACGCCCGGAAAAACGCCTATGCCGCCGTCGCGAAAATCTGCATGCCGCACGGCCGGTTCCGCCACGACATCGGCCGGAAGGGCATCCTGCGGCTGCAAAAGAAAAAATAGGAGTTCATATATATGCCCCGTGTAGCGATTCTTATCGGCTCCATTTCCGACGAAGCCACGATCACCCCCTGCGCCGACGTGCTGAAGGATCTGGAGATTCCCTATGTTTTCACCGTCTCTTCCGCCCACCGCACACCCGAGCGTACTGAAGCTCTGGTAGAGGAACTGGAAGCGCGCGGCGTGGAAGTGTTCATCTGCGCGGCGGGCATGGCGGCGCACCTGGCCGGAGCCGTGGCCGCCCGCACCACCAAACCGGTCATCGGCATCCCGGTGTCCAATCCCGCCCTGGGGGGCATGGACGCCCTGCTCTCCACCGTGCAGATGCCTCCGGGATTTCCCGTGGCCACAGTGGCCCTGGACAAGGCCGGAGCGCGCAACGCGGCCTGGCTGGCGGCCCAGATTTTGGGGATTGCCGATCCCGTGCTTCGCCAGCGCCTTGCCGACGCCCGGGAAACGTTCAAGACCGACATTCAGAAAGCGGGCGACGAACTGATGCGCCGCCATAAGGCGCGCTGCTGACCTTTCTCAAAGAATATGCCGGACAAAGCCCGGTTCGTGATCGACCCGGACTTTGTCCGGCTATACTGCGGGCATGCGGAAAGCGTTTTTTCCACATGCCGTTTTTTTGCGAAAAACCTCTTCCAGGGCGTGTTGACACTATGCCCCTTTGCAAAGTCACCGCTGGAAGACACGCCCGCTCCGGCAGGAAACAGCGCAAATGAATTGCGCTTATGCCTTCGCGGCGGCCGCCTGTTCACCCGGTCGGCAGAGCATTTTCAACGTGGACTGCCCTAAAAAATACTGAAAAGCTCCGGTACACGAATACACCTGTTTACTCTACTTTGGAGATTATTTACCCCACTTGGGATTCATTGCCGGATATAATAGCCACTAGTGATCCATCATACTTGAAAAGTCGATAAATAGACCTTATCTTCTCCCAT
>CASQEL010000137.1 GCA_949427775.1 uncultured Desulfovibrionaceae bacterium | reverse complement strand
GGGGCCTATGAGCGGCGTTTCGGCAGGGTACGGCATATCCTGCCGCTGCATGTCTCCGCAGGGATTTTCCGTCGCAAGGCCCCGCTCTACATTGCCATGGATGCGGCCCGCCGCTTCCGCAAACTGGCCGAAAACTGTGCTCCGCAGTTCTGGGAGCTGTGCGGCAGACAATGTGAAGGAAATTTCACCCGCCTGCAATGGCGCACGCCTGACGGGCGTCCGGTGGCATGGGATGTGCCGTGCTGCCTGCCCAATACCGATGAAAAGGGCAAGCCGCGTGAAGATTGGTTCCGTACCTGGTATTTTGCCGAGGGGGAGAACGTGCCGACGCACCTTTCCCATCTGAAAAAAGGAACGCGCTATCTCGTTTGGCCGTCCACCTTTGACTTTGAAGTGCTGGATGCCTCGGTACGCCGGTATGACATCCATTACAGCAATGGCCGCCGCGCGCACTACATGCTGCGCGCCGAGCAGGGGCCGCGTCCCTATCCGCTGGAAATTATAACGGATTGGGATCGCTATCTGCATGAGGACAGCGGCCTTTTCAAGAAAAATGATGACGGCAGGCGGCAGCGCAAAAACGCTGTGGAACTTCTGGGCCGCCTGCATCTGGAATGGGGCTGGGGCGATCCGCGGGACGCCGACTCGGCGGCGGGCATCATGACGCGGCATATCCTGGGCGTGACCATGCCGGAACATGCGGTAGAGCTGCGGTCCGCAGCGGCGGACGGTTCCTTCTTCGATGTGTGCGAATGGGCTGACTTCATCACCAAGTAGGGGAAACACCATGAGTATTCGTTTTGCCGTAACGCTGGATCCGCTGCATATCGGCGCGGGCGGCTATCGTCTGGGACGTGTGGATAATACCATTGTGAGGGATGCCGGCAGCGGTCTGCCCAAGGTGCCCGGTTCCAGCCTTGCCGGTGTGGCGCGTTCCTATCTTGTACAGATTCTGGATGGCGAGGAGGCGGAAAAAGCGCGAGCCTGCGCCGCTTCCGCGGACAACGACAGGGGCAACTGCGGCAAGTGTCTTGCCTGCCGTCTGTTCGGCTACGCCGCTTCCGGCAAACAGAAAAAAAGCCATATCGGTCTGTTGCGCTTTTATGACGGAGATATCATCGCCTTTCCCGTCAGTACCGTTGCCGGGCCTGTCTGGGTGACATCGCCCTCCGCGCTGGCGCAGGTACTCGCGCCCGCCGATGTGCCGGTCGCACGGGAAGATACGGTTCTTGTTGACGGCGCCCTGCCGTCGGGCATGAAGAAAATCAATGTGGGCTGGCTCTATCTGGACGCCGAGCCTGCCGGGGACAGTCTGACCGCTCTACGCGCGGCACTGGGGAATGACGCGGCAAAGCGCTTTTCCCGTTTGGCTCTGGCTCCGGACTGGCTGTTTGCGGAACTGGTCAACAGCAATCTGGAAGTCCGCACCTCGGTCAGCATCGATCCGCTGACCGGCGCCGCCGAGGAGGGCAAGCTCTTTACCTATGAGGCCATTCCCGCCGCAACCCTGCTGGCCTTTGATGTGGATATCGATCGTGCCCGCTGCGCATATGCCTGTGATGCCGACGGCAAAAATCCTGTGGATGCGGATGAGGCCTTGCGTCTGCTGGATGGTGCGCTGGAACTCTGCGGCGTGCTGGGCATGGGCGGCATGTGCACACGCGGTTTTGGCCGCGTCAGATTTCTGGAGGGTGCGTAATGGCGCTTGTCAATCTTGAACCGCTCTGCGCGCGGCACGGCATGGAACTTGTCGACAAGGATTTTTCCACGCAGGACGGCACACAGCTGACCGACAGGGAAAACGTCATCACCAAGGCGCTGGGCGTGCTGGTGGAGAACGGCATCTACGCCATGACCGTCTTTCTGATGACCTGCAACAAGCCTAAATACGGCAAGCATCTCCTGTGGCGGCTGGCTGCCCTGCTGGCAGACAGGGATGCGGCCCTGTTGCAGGAAAAACAGTACCAACAGTGGCAGGAGAAGGATGACTTGCTGGAGCTTCTGAATGCCATGCGCACGCTTACTGAAGATCTTCCCCGTCTGCTGCTGGCACGCAAGATTCTGGAAGGCGCGTTGACCTTTGCCCGTTATCACTGCAAGGCCCTGAATCGTCTGGAAGGAAAACAGCTATGAGCTGGGAATTTCATAAACTGCGTTTGCGCATGAAGACGGACATGCACTGCGGATCGCTGGTGCTTGGCTTTGTGGCGCGCGCCTTTCCTTATGTGCCGCAGCATGTGCCCCTCTATGCCGCCGTACCCGCCGCCGTGGAAGCCTTGAACCTGCCGCCCGAATCGTCCTCCTTCCGGGAAATGGAGGAACTGCTGCTGCCTGCCATGCGGTCGACGCCGCTGTATGTCCTTTGTGATGACAGGCCGGTCTTTCCCTGGGAGACACAGGATCGCGAGAGGCTGGAAGTGGAATTCATGAGTTCCCGCTATGGGGTGGCGCTTGACGATGCTTCCCGCTCCGCAGAAGAAGGGCGGCTCTTTGAAACCGAGGTACTGCTGGCCCGCAGGCGGGGAAGCATGCAGGCGACACAACTGGAAGGCGGTATCTGGTTGCGCGAATGCGAGACGGCACGTTTGCGCCTTGATCCGCGGACAGGGCTTGCACGCAAGGACGGCAGCGCATCCATCGACTGGCCTTCACTGCTGGGCAGGCTGACTCTGGGCGGAGATCGTACCCGCAATCTGGGCCACCTCTGGCCGGACGTGGTATGGGAAGCCTGCGACAGCCTGTGGCATTTCGACGAAATGGCACAGGATGCGGCATGGCCGCGACTGCGGCTTGCCGCGAAGCGGCCCTGTCCCGTCCCCCTTGTGGCGGACGCGACGCACGGCAGCGGACATTTCGCCATCATGACAGGACGACGCTTCAACAGGGAAAGCTACCTCATGGACGCGGGAACCGTGGCCTGGCAACCGGGCTGGCAATCGGCGCATGACGTGCTGATCGAGCTTGCCGGCGAACGCTGCGCCCGCGTCTGCGCGCCGGATGGGGAAACTACCTGACATCCTTTTACCACAGATACAAAGCGCGCCTTTTTGAACCTCCCGCCTAGCGGGAGGTTTTTTCATGCAAAAAATCATCTTTTTTCAGAACCTCGTGAAATATGCGGACACGGCTTCGATGACAGGTGTGAAGCTGACAAGACGTCGGCACAGTCGGTCCCTGGGTCCGCATCTTGTCTTTTTCCATTACCGGAGGATTCTGTCGCCATGACCCCCCTGATCCGTTTTGCCCACAGTCGTTGCGCCGGCCTGCGTCATGCCATGCTGCTTGATACCAGTCGGGAACATTTTGCCATGCTGACCGCACGGCGTGAGTTGGCCCCTGACGGACGTGAACTTTTTGTGATCCTGGAAGCCTTCATGGCAGAAGAACAGGACATCCTTGCCTCCGGTCTGTGTCATGTGCGCCCGTCAAAGGAATTTGTGGCGCGCGTGCTGTCCGCGGCGCGGCAGGATCTGCGTGCCAACGCAATTCTTGACGTGCATACCCATCCTTTTTGCGATGACGCGCACTTTTCGAGCATTGATGATGCGGATGAACGGCGATTCAGCCTGTGGCTGCGGGAACAACTTGGTCCGTCCCCTGCCTACGGCAGCATTGTTTTCTCGCGCAGCGCCTATGAAGCCCGTATCTGGAACGGTGCAACGGTGCTTTCGGCACGCCTGCGAACGCAGACCCTGCCGGAAGCCGTGCCCTGCCGCAGCAAGGTGGACAGGCAGGAGAACGCTCCGGAAATGCAGGCCCGCACGGCGCTGGCCCTCGGAACGGACGTTATCCGCCGCATTACCCGGCGACAGCGCATTGTACTGGCCGGGGTAGGCGGCATCGGTTCCGTGCTGGCGGAACAGCTTGTGCGTTCCGGTTTCACCCGGCTGGGGCTCATTGATCCCGATGTGCTGGAACTGAGCAACCTCAACCGCTTTGCCGGCGGCTACCGTGCGGATATTGGACGCCCCAAGGTAGAGGTCACGGCGGATCATGTGCGGCGCATCAATCCCGATGTCCGCATCAGCTGCGTGGCCGACTCGGTGGAAAGCCCGGCAGCCGTATCCCTTATGGCCTCCGCCGACTGGATTATCGTCTCTACCGACAGCCACGCCAGCCGTCAGAGTGTTCAGGACACGGCCCTGCGCTTCGGTGTCCCCCTGCTGTCTGCCGGGGTCAGCATTACGGTGGACGAGGATGGCGGAAAGCATCACATCGTGGACGAAAGCGGCGAAGTGATTATCGCGCGCTACGGCGACGGGTACTGTCTGCATTGCCTCGGTCGTATCAATCCCTATGTGGTAGCGGCGGAAACGCATCCTGATCCCGCGGTGCGGGAAGCGCTTGTGCAAAAGGGCTATGTGCGCGGACTGGATGTTAAGGAACCCGCCGTCATGCCGCTCAATACTGCCGTGGCCTCCATGACGGTACGCACTCTGCTGGAGCAGTATCGGGATGACGCCGTACATCAGCCCGTTATGATTTATGAAAGCCATGCCGGAAATCGCCTGTACCCGGATACGGAAAGCCTTGCCCTGCTGCCCGACGTCTGTCCAGCTTGCGGACGCAATGTGCGCTTGCCCGCGACCGGGGGACTGGCAGAAGTGACAACCTGAAAAAAAACGCTTCCGGTCTGAAAAAACGCTGCCCGACGTCGAATGACATGGTGCGGGGAAAGATGTTTCCTGTTGTCCCGCCTTCCATCCACTTCTGACCTGAGGAAAACGCATGATTGTCATGATTCTGCTTGCTCTGAGTCGCCGCTAGGCATTGTCCCTGTTGCCCGGCCCCTTTTTTTCACATCCACCACCAGGAGAGTTCCACATGTCTTATGCTCTGGGTTCCCATCTGGTTACGTCCCGTTTCGGCTACACCCATCACGGTATTTACGCCGGCAACGACCTGGTCATTCACTACCTGCGCGACGAAGGTGTTTCGCTGACCAGTCTGGAAGATTTTTCCTGCGGCAATGCCGTCTGGGTGCGAACGCATCACGGCGCATGCTACTCCGGCGAGGAGTGTGTTGAACGTGCCTGGTCCCGTCTGTACGAGGACAACTACAACCTGATTTTCAATAACTGCGAGCATTTTGCCACCTGGTGCGCTACCGGGGAAGCACAGAGCGAGCAGGTGGAACGGGTGGTACAGACCAGTGGCGTCGTTCTTACCGGCGCTGCGCTGGCCAGGGGTATCGGCAGTGGGCTGGCCGCGGGGAGCGCCACCACGGCGGGGATTGTCGGCCTCACGGCTTCCGCAACCAGTGCGACAACGGCTGGAGTTGTCGGTCTTGGCATGGCTGCCGTCGCTACACCGGCCGCCGTTACCGTCGGCCTGGTTGTCGGTGCGTATGCTTGCCTCCGCTCGCTGTTCGGCAGCGACTGACGGCGGACACGGATGTCTCGCCCGGTATCGGAGGCACGGTACCGGGCGGAAACACCTTCCTCTCCCGTCCGCCGTACCTTCCTTTTCCGCACAAATAGCCCGACGGCTCAACCGACGGGCTGTTTTTTTACTGTGTTCCGGGGAAAACCGCGCCGCCAAAGACTGTTCAGGTATTTCCATTTTCTCGGAGCGGCGAGGCATCCGGCCCGAAAAGACGCCAGAATCCCAGACCGAAACGACCGTTCTTGCCGGCCCCCAGATATTCGCCCAGCACAAGCCGTCGCGCCGTTTCCGCATCGGGGTGACCTGCGGCACAAATCTCACCGATCACCCCGCCCAACGCCACAGTGCGCTCCCGGTTGTAGCGCATATCCTCCCAGCGCAGTCGCACATCCTGCAAACGTATATCTGTACCGCATACGGCAGGAGCCAGCAGGCGAACATGTTGCAGCATATGCGACAGCGCACCGTCCTGCCGGAAAAACCGCGCATCACAAAAACGGCGAACACCGTCCGCCCCTTTTTTCTCCCCTGCAGGAAGCGTCAGCCGCAGCGGGGCGGCAAAACGTACGCTCCAGCGTTCCCACTGCTGC
>CASQEL010000136.1 GCA_949427775.1 uncultured Desulfovibrionaceae bacterium | reverse complement strand
ACCGGCATTCCCTTTGCGCTCACGGGCCGCGCGGGAGATATTTATCCTCCGGACGGCGTACTGGCGGAAAAGCTGCGCGACAGTCTTTTTGTGCGCACCAATAACAATGCCAATGTCCGTTATCTGGCGGAACAGTGCCCGCCGGGGCAGGGCGACAAGGTGCGGCTCATTTACAACAGCCTGACCCTCAATCGCCGCGGAGAAAGCGCCGTGTCCATGCGACCGCCCTACAAGTTGCTGGCTGTGGGGCGCTTCGCCCGGACCAAGGGGTTCGACGTGTTGCTGACGGCCATGGCCCGGTTGCAACGGGAGGGCTTTCCGTTCCGCCTGACGTTGATAGGCGACGGATGGCAACATTGGCGCCTGCATTCCCTGAAACAGCGGCTGCGTCTGGAGACGGTGGTGGATATGCCGGGGTTCGTGCCTCACGATCAGATCGTGCGCCATATGCTGACGCATGATATGCTGCTGGTGCCCAGCGTGGTGCATGAAACGGGCGACCGGGACGGCATTCCCAATGTGATTATGGAAGCCCTTTCCAACCGCCTGCCGGTGATCGCTACCGACGTCTGCGGTATCGGAGAAGTCATTCGGGACGGCGAAACGGGCCTGCTTGTTCCTCAACGCGACCCTCGCGCGCTGGCAGTCGCCGTGCGCCGCATGGCGGGGGACAGAGCGGCGGCCGTACGCATGGCGGACAACGGGCGCGCGCTGGTGGAGCGGATGTTCGACGGGGAAACCAATATCCGCGCTCTGCGGGACTTGTATGTCTCCTGTTATGGAGCCTGGAAGGAGGCGCGCCGTAATGACGATCGCTCCTGAACCGGTGTCCTCGGCCGCGCCTCTGCGCCTTGTCGTCTCCCTGGATGTGGAGGAAGAAGGGCTTTTCGGCGGAGGGTACGCCCGTCACGGCGCGACCGTCGCCAATGTGGCGCATCTGGAACGCCTCGCGCCGCTGCTTCGAGACAGACATCTGCCGGTGACGCTGTTCTGCGCGCATAGCGTGTTTGCCGACGCCGCGGCCTGCGCCGCGCTGGAGCGGTTCCGGGAACAGTGCGAGGTGGAGATCGGCGCGCATCTGCATCACTGGAACACGCCGCCGGTGCAGGAGGGCGGGCCGGGGTACGTCGATGCCGGGAGCGTGCCTGAAGAGATCCTTGAGGCCAAACTGCGCACGTTATTTGAGGTCGGCCGGAATTTTCAGGGAGCGCCCCTGACGAGCTTCCGCATGGGCCGCTGGGATCTGCGCCGCAATCTCTGGCCCCTGCTGGCGCGGGCCGGGGTCAGGGTGGACGCTTCGGTACGACCGCTGCACTGCGGGCGAGGCGGACCGGATCACTACGACGCGCCTTCCGATCCCTATTCGGTGGAGGTGAACGGCGTGGAACTCCTGGAGGCCCCCCTGACCTGCACGCCCTTGTTCCCCGCGCTGCCCGACTGGGTGCGGCATTGCGGGGACGGGGCGCGTGGTTCCCTGCAGAAATGGGGTGCGCTGGCTCTGCTGCCGGTATACCATCCCTTCCGGGCCATGTGCGCGATCACCCGCCTGCACGTGGCGCGGGGCGGGCGGGTCATTTCCTTAACCTGGCATTCATCGGAGATGATGCCGGGCGGCGCGCCGCACATGCCCGATGCGGCCGCCGTGGAGCGTTTACTGCGCCGAGTGGGAGCCTATCTGGACTGGCTGACGGCGACATGGCCCGTGGAGGGCGTCACCATGGGGGAACTGGGCCGTCGCCTGAGGCCCGCCGTCCCGTGCCGCCGCGCCGCGCCCGGGGCCGATTGGATATGGTGACCTCCTGATGTTTCGCGGATTGCATATAGTTATCGTATCCCGGAGGGTGCATGTCACATCATGATGCCGATGCCTCGTTGCCGCATGTGGCGTATGTGTTGTTGTGGTATCCCTTGTTCACACAGCCGTTCATCTTTCGTGAAGTGGAAGGGTTGCGCAGGCAGGGGTTGCCTGTGACCGTTTACAGTCTTTATGCGCTTTCATTGCATCAGTGTTCGGAGGAAATGCGGGCCGCCGCTCCACGGACACGGGCCTTTGGATCTCGTTGCGCGGGCATGTTTCTGGGGGAATTTTTTCGACAGCTGTTTTCCCGTCCCCGCCGCCTGTTGTCGCTGCTGCGACGCACGCTGTTTCGTCGCTGGCGCAGCCTGGAAACGCTGGGAGAGAATGTCTGGGGATTCCTGGCGGGGATCTATCTGGCCCGACTGTTCCGGGAGGACGGCATAGACATGATCCACGCGCCCTGGCCCAGAGGTACGGCCACGGCGGCCTGGGTGGCCTCCAGCCTCTCCGGCATTCCCTTTTCCACGGCGGCGCGGGGAGACAACCTGAACCCGGCGGACCCGGACCTGGTGGACAAACTGTGTGCCGCCCAGTTCGTCCGGGCCAACAATCAGGCCGATATCCGGCGCATGGAAACCATGCTGCCCCCGTCCTGCGGGAGCAAAATTCATCTTGTCTACAACAGCCTGACCCTGGCCGTGCGCGGCGTGTGCCCGGCGCGCATGACGCCGCCCGTGAAGTTGCTGGCCGTGGGGCGCTTCGACATCACCAAGGGGTTTGAATATCTTCTGGAAGCCTGTGCGCTGCTCAAGCGGGAAGGTCTTTCCTTTCATCTGACGCTGGCCGGGGGAGGGGGGAAACGTTTCGGCTTGGGCGATCTCGGCCCGCGTCTGGAGAAAATGCGCGAGGAACTGGGGTTGACGGATCGGGTCTCCATGCCGGGGCTGCTCTCGCACAATATTCTTCCGGATGTGCTCCTCGCGCATGATATTTTCGTGGCGCCCTGCGTGGTCCATGCTTCCGGTCGCCGGGACGGCATTCCCAACACCGTCATCGAGGCCATGGCCCACGGTCTGCCCGTGGTCAGCACCTGCGTGAACGCCATCCCGGAAATCGTACGCGACGGCGAAACCGGGTATACCGTACCGGAAAAGGACGCCCCGGCGCTGGCCCGGGCCATACTGCGCATGGTCGAACATCCCGAGGACGCCCGCCGCATGGCGGACAACGGCCGGGCTCTGGTGGATGCGATGTTCAACCCTGAAAAAAATATCCGCGCTCTGCGGGAACTGTTTGTTTCGCAGTACGCGATCTGGAAAGCCTGAGTATGTGCGGCATCGCCGGATTTTGCACGTTGGATGGGACGCCCCTGCCTCCGGAGGCGGAGGGATGGCTTGAGGATATGACCCGGACGCTGGCGCACCGAGGGCCCGACGGTCAGGGACTGTGGGTGCGCGGCGGCGTGGCTCTCGGACACCGGCGGCTGTCGATCATCGATCTTGCCGCCGGTGCTCAGCCCATGAGCGACGCCGAGGGGCGGGCGACGGTCGTCTTCAACGGAGAGATTTACAATTTCGCGGAACTGCGCGAAGAGCTCAAGGGACGCGGCTGCGTATTCCGCACCCGATCCGATACGGAAGTGATCCTGCACGCCTGGCTGGTCTGGGGCACGGCCTGTCTGGAGCGCTTCAACGGGATGTTCGCTTTCGCCCTGTGGGATGCCCGCGATCGCACCCTGTTCTGCGCCCGCGATCCGTTCGGCAAAAAGCCGTTCTGTTATACCGTGCAGGGGGGACGGCTGGCTTTCGCTTCGGAAATGAGCGCGTTGACCCGATTGCCCGGCCTGGAATTCAGCATTCGGCCCCAGGCGCTGATGCGTTATCTGGCTTACGAATATGTGCCCACGCCGGAAAGCATCTATCAGCAGGCGCACAGGTTGCCGCCCGCGCACTTCCTGCTGCTCAGGGACGGCCGGATCCGGGTGGAACGGTACTGGGATCTGCCCGCTCCCGAACCCGTGGCCCCCGGCGTCACGGAAGACGACCTGGCCGCCGAGCTGCGCGCGCGCCTGACCGCCGCCGTGCGCCGCCGTCTGGTCAGCGACGTGCCCCTGGGGGTCTTTCTGTCCGGAGGCATCGACTCTTCCATCGTGGCCGGACTCATGGCCTCCATGGCTCCGCGCATCAAAACGTTCTCCATCGGCTTCCGCGAAGCCAGCTACGACGAGTCGCGCTACGCCCGTTGCGTGGCCGCTCACTACGGCACGGATCATCGTGAGCGTATTCTGTCGGCCGACGAATGCGCCGACATTCTGCCGGAAGTGATCACCCGTCTGGACGAGCCCATGGCCGACGCCTCGGTGGCTCCCACGTACCTGCTGTCCGGCGTGACGCGGGAAAAGGTCACCGTGGCCCTGGGCGGCGACGGCGCGGATGAACTGCTGGCGGGCTACGAGCATTATATCGGTTTCAAGGTGGCGGAATGGTATAACAGAGCCCCCGCCGCCGTCCGCAAGGGCATTATCGAACCCCTGGCCCGGCATCTGCCCGCTTCCGCCGGATATATCAACCCGCGTTTGGCGGTGGCCACGTTTCTGCGGGGAGCGCACGCTCCGGCCTGGCAGCGCGTGCAGACCATGCTGACGGCGTTGACGCCCGATATGCAGCGGGAGCTGTGGCGGCATCCTGACGAGCATTTTCTGGAGCCGGACGTGCTGTTCGCGCCCACGCGGGAACAGTATGCGCACTGGCCGCGGGCCACGCCGCTGGAGCGAGCCTTTCATGTCTATGCGCGCCAGTTCATGCTGGATGATATTCTGGTCAAGGTGGACCGCTGTTCCATGATGCATTCTCTGGAAGTGCGCGCGCCCTTTCTGGACAGGGACTTTGCCGTCTTTGTGTCTCGTCTGCCCGTGGAATACAAGCTGCACGGTTTCAAACGCAAATATCTGCTCAAAAAAGCCTGCGCCGACGTGCTGCCCCGGGAGATCCTGACCCGCAACAAGCGGGGATTTCAGATCCCCGTAGCCGCTTGGCTGCGCGGCCGGTTGCGCCCGCTGGTGGAAGAGCTGTTGGGCGAGGATTTTCTGCGTCGGCAGGGTCTGTTCAATCCCGCCGCCGTGCGCGCTCTGGTGGACGAGCATGTTTCCGGCCGGGCCGATCGCCGCAAGTCGCTGTGGACGCTGCTGGTACTGCAGCTCTGGTGGAGAGCGAAGACGCCGCGTATGGCCTCCGCGGCGGAGTGACGGCCGTGTGAGCCGCAATTTCGGGCCGCCCCTTGTACAGGGCTCTCTGCGCGCTGTTTTTGGGAGAGGCGACACATGGCAAGGGAGTCCGGAAGGCGGGCGGATCACGCCCGAACGGCCGGGCTGGCGCTGATTCCGTGTCAAGGAAGCGATCTTCCCCAGAGAAGATCGCTTCCTCATTTTTGCTGTTGCCTGCGATGGGAAACGGCATGCCCGTTTCCTGAGGAAGATGCCTTGTCAGGTATCAGTCCTTGACCTCAAATCCTATTTTGGTGATGGCTCTCTTCAGATCGGCCACGTCCACAGGCGCGCTTTCCTTCCAGGTCAGCGTGCCGCTGTTCAGATCCACCGTCGCCTCGGCGACGCCGGGAATGCCCGACGCCGCTTTTTGCACGGCGGTGCGGCAGTGTTCGCAGCTCATACCGGATACAGTCAGTGAAGGCATGGGAGTCTCCTTGTCAAAGGTTATGCATGAGTATATGCTATATGAAAATGAAATTCAATATTTCTGACGCTACGGTACGGGACATTCGTATGGACAAAGATAATCTATTGAAAATATTGCAATTTATGCATTGACCGCTAAAGTTTTTCTTGTAATTTCAAATAGTTATACGCTTCATGCGATTGTCCCGCGCTACGGCGGCGCTTGCCTTCATCGTGCGATTAAGCCATACACCATATAGCAAGAAAAAACCATGCTCTGAGAGGGACCGGCATCATGACGACACCGACTTCTTCCGGCGCGGATTCCGCGCTGCACCTGGCTATTACCGGCATGCACTGCGCATCCTGTTCCTCGCGCATAGAACGAGCCCTGGGGCAGCTGCCCGGCGTGGCGCGGGCCACCGTCAACCTGGCTACAGCGGAGGGCGCCGTGATCTTCGCGCCGGATGCGGAACCGCCGCGCGTGACTGAAACCGTTCTGGAGCGCATCCGGGAAC
>CASQEL010000135.1 GCA_949427775.1 uncultured Desulfovibrionaceae bacterium | reverse complement strand
TATGGGAGAAGATAAGGTCTATTTATCGACTTTTCAAGTATGATGGATCACTAGGTGAAAACATGGCGCCCATCGACCTTCCGACGTGTAATAGATGTCTCTCCACGGAAAATAGCAGCGTTGAATCGTCCGAAGCTCTCTCTCTCTCTCTCTCTCTCTCTCTCTCTCTCTGATCAAAAACCGCTGCCTGCGCGGCAAAGACATCCGGCGGCAGCGGATAGGGAATGTCTTCCAGGTCAGGCATGTCAAAACGATAGCAGGGTACAATGCCGATGTTCACGCCAAGCCTGGCCCCACGTTCCTGTGCCAGGGCAAGCATTTTTCTGGTCAGGTTGGGGTAATATTGGGGTTCCTGCTGGCGGTAGCAGAAGACAAAGCCATCCTTGAGGATTTTGTCCTCCACCCGGCTGGTCACGTTGTTCAAAGGCCAGATTTGCACCTTGTCCGCGCCCACGCTGTGGGCGAATTCCACAAAATCGGCCACTTCTTCCATGTTTTCGCGCATAAGCACATATGAAAGGGAAATTGCCAGACTTTTCTTGCGCCTGGAGTGGCGGCAAAGCGCGTTCAGGTTATCTGTCAACTGTTGCCAGTTTCCGCCGCACAACCGTTTGTATGTGGCGGGCGTTGCGGCATTCACGGTGATCAGCAGGCTGGTGATGGAGCTTGCCAACACACGCTCCAGCAGAGCGCCCCTGAGCAACAGACCGTTTGTGGAAACCTCCACTTCAATCCTGCGTTGGCGGGCTATGCGCGCCGCCTGTTCCAGCACAGTCCAGATATCCTCGCGGGCAAAGGGTTCGCCTGTCAGATAGGGCTGGATTTTCGAGGCTGTTTCAAGCAGCGTCCTTGTTATAACGCCTGTTTTTTCCAGGCCCAGGGCGCCCTTTTGTTGCGGGCGCAGTTCCATGTCCAGGCAGCAGAAGGCGCAACGCAAATTGCATTGCGCACTGGTGTCGCATGCCACCATGGTGGGAATGGACGTGGGCGTTGCGGTTTGGAAGACTTCGCGATGCATCAGTGCTGCGTTGCGCTCATAGCGGCTTGGCGTCTTGCAGCGCCAGTTGGAAACCCTCAGGGCAAGATGACGCGTATCGCCGCTGTCGTTCAGCTCATAGGGCGTACTCAGCACGAGCTCCAGCGGGCCGCATTCCGCGCAGGAGGTGCCCGGAGGGAGCAACTCTGCCAGGGGCAGACCCACAACCTGCCATTCACCCGGCAACACATGGAGCATATGCCGTTGTTCCGGATGTTGCGCGGGACTGACGAAGAGCTTTTCAGGCCAGTCCGAAGGGGATCTGACATCCAGAAGAAACCATGGCTGTTCCGCGCACGGTTCGGACGGTTCTTCCGAGGCAGTGCGGGCAGTCATCCCTCCGGGACAAACCAGCAGCCTGGCCTCGGGTTGCATCCAGCAAAAATCCGCGCTGAATTCCGTCAGAGCTTCGCTCTCCGGCGCGTAAAAACCGGCCAGCGGCAATACCTCCGGCAAGGGGACGCAACGGCATGCGCCGACCATCAGGGCAAGCTCCCGCGAGTCGTTTGCCGGTTGCAGTTTGCGCTCGCAGAGCAGACGGCAATTCCCCTCGGCGTCAAGCGCCAGCAGGGAGAGCGGGATGACAAGTTCCTGCCAGCCGGGCTCAAGCAGGCGGCAATGCGTTTTCTGGCCGACAATGCGCAACTCCACCGCTACAGGGTGCGGGTTGCCCAGCCAAAGGGCAAGCGCAGCGCCTTCAGCCGTCAGACGACAAGCGGCCGCGCAGCACATCCAGCGGAAATCGCGGAGACCATCGTTTTCCGGCTCGTAAAAGCCGTCCGCATACGTTATAGTTACGGTCCGTGTTTCCATTTCAGCGGTTTTCCTTGTCGTTTGTTGCCCAGGGCTGAATCGTTTGTAAAAATTTCCAGGCTGAACCATCGCTTGTGCCGGTCCGGGCACATTTTTTCTGCCCCGCAATGACCGCATCGCGAAATGCCGCATCTTCACAAATGCGAACAATATCTTCAGCTATACTCTCGGCCGGCGTATTCCGGCTGAACTGAATGCCTGATCGGCCCAGCAGGCCCTTCACCGCAAACGTGGCCCGGGCCACAACCGGCAAATGGAAGCGCAAGGCGTTGAGCAGCGATCCACTGTAGCCTTCATAGCTGCATGCCGTGAGGAAGAGTGCGGCGCGTCTGTAGAGCCAGAGCAGTTGTCCTTCGCTGCATCCCTGGAGAAAGACCATGCGCGAGGCGAATCGGGCATACGTGTGCTCGCGCAAAAAGCGGATATAGTCCCAATAGCCGTTGATGGACGGCCAGCCCGCGATAACCAGTCCGATGGAGGGATGTCGTTCGGCGGCGGCGGCGAAAATGCGCAACACCTCTTCGTGATGCTTGTCCGGCCGGAAAGATCCGACGGAAAAAATGAAGTTTTCCGGCACGCGGCATGCTTCCTCAGCAACGGCGTCCCAGCTTTTCCGCCAGAGCGCCGGCGGAAAAACGCCCAGCGTCGGCGGGATGTTCGGCGTGGCCACAGTCAGGGCAAGGCGTTGCGGCAGGAAGGCCGGGCTGTCATCGGGCAGCGCGCAGAGGAGTGTTTCCGTGGAGAACGACGGCGACCGCCGTTCGTCGGTAGTTGCCGCGGGGGCGGCGCTCAAGGGCGGCGTCGTGGACCAGGTTGTTGCCAGTTGTTCGGCAACGCGCGTGCGCAACGCGGCGGTGACGACGTGCCGGGTGTGTTCGGATTCATAGCAGATGCCGTCAAAAGCCGTCAGCAGATCCCGCTGTTCGTCCACGTCGGCCAGTGCTCTGGCGAATTCGGCGTCAAAGGCCTGATAGCGCCGGTACTCCGGCAAATGCATATGGTAAAGCACCTTTTTGCACGGCAAATCCGCCACCAGCGGCAGCACGGGGCCGCCCTCGGCGAAGACAAAAAAGACAATATCGTCTCTGCGGGCCTGGTGACAGAGATATTCCACGGGCTGCAGGGCCATGCGCTGATCATGGCTGTACACGTGCGCATAAACGCCGCAGGGGATGTTGTTTCGGCGCAACAGAGCCGTCAGCTGGCGGCACAGCGTACGCGCGCCCGCGGAACGAAGGGAACCGAAGGTCAGCAACACGCGGCGGTTTGGCGGCCAGACGAACCAGCGCATGGGCGCTTCGACAGGCACGTCATCACGGGGTCGGGCGGCCGTTGCCGCATCCGACGTCGCCTGATCGGGATAGAGGCAGACAGGATCATTGAAGAGAATGGTCGTGGAGCGCCAGGCCCTGACGACAAGATGCATGACGAGCTTGCGCCCGGCCGTGCGAAAATTGTCGTTACGCCAGAATGTTTTGGCCGGTTGGCCGTCGAAGAACACCGTCATCCCCGCTTCGGCGCGGACGATCCTCACTTCCGTCGCGCAAGCGCCCGTCAGAGGATGTTCCCACCATCCGGCATGGCCGCCGGGGTGCGAATGATCGTCGTCGGCGTAGATGTCGATGATAAAAATGTTGCCCGCCGCGAGCGCGCCCCCGCGGGGAAAGACGCTGAAAGAAATCTCGCCCGCGTCCGAAAAGGCGAAGACGTGTTCCTCAACAGCCAGGTAGGCGGGAGATGGCCGACTCATGACTTCCATACGTCTTTTCCTTTTTGAATGCACTCGCGGGTCAGCTCAAGATAGAACGATCCGGCGTTGATGGTCGGCTCGATATGGGTGTTTTCGTGAAATTCGTTGAAGGTCGAGACAATGACCATGTCCGGCGGCTGCGGCAAACTGTACGCCGCATTCCACATGCGGCGATAGACCAGGCCGTCCTCGCGCGGAATGCGGCGGTACGGATTGCCCTGCCGCGCGGTGGCGGCAAGCGCGGTGTCGTCGTAGCCGGGCGACACGGTGAAACAGCGGAGATTCTGCCGCCCGGCTGAGGCATGCGCATAGGCCGCCCGCCAGACGCTTTCCCAGCGTTCCGGGGCGGACAGCTCCAGCGGCGAGAATATGGACCAGCCGTCAAACGTTCCGAAGGTCAGCGACGATTCCTCGTGCGGCGGATACATTCGCAGGCTGGAGGCCAGCAGCGTGGCGGCCCCGGCATGTTTGCGCAGTTGATTCAGAAAGGCCGCGTCTCCATCGTACTGTCCCGTCCAGAAAACGGACAACAGAGGCTTGCCGTTGCACTGCAAGTAGTTCGGATGGATAAAGGCCGACGTTTGCAGCGCATCGCAGAGCCGCGTCAGATCCGCTTCCGGACAGTCGTAAAGACAAAGCTGAATGCAGAGTTTGACGGGCGAATGCAGCCAGGTCGTCCGTTCCAGCATGAGGCTGAAGGCCTCAAGCTCCGCCTGCGCCACGCCGTTGCCGTCCATATGCAGATTGAAAAGGAAAAAATCCAATCCGGCGCTCTCGGCCATGCGCAGATGGTGTTCGAGAATGTCCCCGCTGGTGGAGGCGTAATATCCCAGGCTGGGCATTTGCGTCACCACGCCGGAATCCGAAGAGTCGTTCCAGTGAGCGCCGCCCAGACCGTTGCCGTACCAGCCGTAGTAATGCGCTCCGAAGAGCGGCCCGGAAGGGCGGCTTTCCAGACGCAGCGCATTTTCCGACCGCCACGCGGCATATGCTTCCTCAAGCTCTTCCAGCAGTTCTTGCGCCGTCCTGTCCCAACTGTAGCTTTGCGCCAGCTCCCGACCGTGACGGCCCATGGCGGCGGCCTCTTCGGGATGCTGCCGGAGCCACGACAGTTTTTCGGCCAGAACGTCGACATGCGGCGGGATCAGGAAGGCGCAGTCCTTGTCCACGACCTCCACGTAGCCCCCCTCGTTGACGGCCACCAGCGGCTTGGAAGCCGCCATGGCTTCCAGCGCCACAATGCCGAATGGCTCGCGCACGGGCATGAAGACCACTGCCAGGGCCCGGGAGAAGACGATCCGGATTTCATGATTGGTCAGGCCGGAGAGGAAAAACGTTCTGTCATACACCCCCAGTTCCCTGGCCTGGTGGATAAGCTGTTCTTTTTCCGGTCCGTTGCCGACGATATAAAGCTGTATGTCGTCCAGCAGACGCAAACTCTGGAGAATGAGGTGGATGCGCTTGTGCGGCCAGAGCTGGGCCACCGTCAGAACATATTCGCCGGCCATGGGAGGAAGAAAATCATCCACTGTCACGCCGGGGTAAACAACCCGGTCGGCATCCCGACCGTAGACGCTTTTGATATAGGAGGCGCAGTATTCGCTGTTGGCCACTATCCGGTAGGGCTTTCCCGTCTTGTCGAAAACTCCGGCCGCACTCAGCATGGGCTGAAAGTATGCCTTGTCGATATTGTCGTAGGTATATTTGGGATAGATATGCACACGACGCTCTTCCTCCGAAGTAACGGAAACAATATCCTTGTCGTTACGAAGGTCGTGCAGCATGCGCAACGGTTCGTGGGGGTACCAGACGGCCGGTTCCACATCCAGCAGATGCAGCGGCCATAAATGCGTGTTGTAGATATCATGCCGGCCGATTTCTCTGCTCCACAGTTTGGGGGTGAAGGTGGTGTTCAGAAGAAATGTAAAGGCATTGTCGCCGACTTGCGGAGAGAGTTTGCGCAAGGTCACGCCACGTCCTATGCCATGCTCCTCAAGCATGGAGGGAGTAAAGCGCTCCGCGTATACCGTCAGTGTATGCCTGTGCTGCCAGCGCGTGAGACATTCGACGACCACACGCTCCGCGCCGCCGTATTTCGCCAACTGCGGTATGACAATGCCGATATCCAACATGCAGTGTTTCCTTGCCCGTTATTTCGCGTTGATCTTTCTGATGCCGCGATGTGCTTTTTGCCGCGCCGAGACGGCACGCCGCGTGGCGCGTCTTCGTCGGCCCGTTGCCGGAGGGCGGCGCGTCCTTCCGGGCGTTGTGTCCGGAACAGGGACCGGCCCCGCATGAGCCTCCATATAGGCGGCAACCACATCCCGCGCCGGGCCGATCATGCGGATGGTCTTGTCCTCCACCCACGCGGCGCGGTCGCAAAGCGTGGCCACGCTTTCC
>CASQEL010000134.1 GCA_949427775.1 uncultured Desulfovibrionaceae bacterium | reverse complement strand
CGCGGCCCTTGCGCAACTCGACGCCGCGCTTGCCGCTCTTTTTCTGTAACCCCCTGACTCCCGTACATGCCATGAAACAACGCCTTGAAGCCGAGCTTGTCCCCATCACCGCCGCCCTGCAACGGGCCACGGAAGCCCTGCCCGCGCCGGTCCGGCCCGTGGCCGCCCATATTTTCGACGCCGGAGGCAAACGCCTGAGGCCGTTCCTGACCGTACTTCTGGCCCGCCTGCTGGGCTATGCCGGAGAGGACATCTACGAACTGGCCGTGAGCATGGAAATGCTCCATGCCGCCACGCTGCTGCACGACGACGTGCTGGACAACGCCGACACCCGCCGGGGCGCGGCGGCCGCCCATACCCGCTTCGGCGTCACCTCCACCATTCTGGCCGGAGACGCATTGCTGGCCGCGGCCAACCGGATTGTGGCCCGCCACGGCGACACGCGCCTGACCGCCTGTTTCGCCGAAGCCACGGCCCGCACGGCCGCCGGGGAAATCCGGGAAATAGAATTCCTGCGCCGCGTGGATCAGGGAGCCGACGTCTATCTTGATATTGTGGAAGGCAAAACCGCCTGGCTGATCCGCGCATCCTGCGTCATGGGCGCGCTCAAGGCCCAGGGCGCGCCCCGGCTGGTGGAAACAGCCGCCGACTACGGCCTGTGCCTGGGCATGGCCTTCCAAATGGTCGACGACGCTCTGGATTTCGCCCCGACCTCCGTCACCGGCAAACCCACCGGCGGCGACGTGCGCGAAGGCAAATTGACCCCGCCCCTGCAATTATACCGCGCCGGGCTGGACGACGCCGCCCGCGCCGCCTTTGACGCGGCCTTTGCCGAAGGACGATTGACGGAAGACGATGCCGCCCGTATCGGCGACGTCATTCGCAATCGGGGGTTCGACGCCGCCACCCGGCGGCAGGCCGGAGAATTTCTGCTTCGCTCGCTGGACGCTCTGAACCGTCTGCCCGACGGGCCGGAGCGGCCTGTCCTCCGCCAGATGGTGGAGTACGTGCAGAACCGCGAGAAATAACCAACGTATCCCAACGGAGAATCGCTATGCTGTACCGCATTGAGGCCGGACTGCATCCGCACCTTGACGATACCGTGGGCCGCAACACGGCCCAACACATGCTGAAGGCCCTAGATGTGGCCGTGGATGCCGTGCGCCAGGTGAAGGTCTTCACCGTGGACGGACTGGACGAAGCGCAGGTGCGGCGGTTGGTGGACGAGGCCATCTGGCACGATCCGGTGCTCCAGCGGGCATCTCTGAGCACGCCCCTGCCCATGGACCCCTTTGAGGCCGACTGGATTCTGGAGGTGGGCTACCGCCCCGGCGTCACCGACAACGAAGGGCGCACCGCCCGCGATACGGCGGCCATGGTGCTGCGCCGGGATCGGCGCGACATCGCCGTCTACACCTCCATCCAGTACCGCATCAAGGGTACGGCCCTGGACAAGGCCACGGTGGAACGCGTGGCGCGGGATCTGCTGTGCAACGAGCTGATCCAGCGCTATCAGATCAAAAGCCGGGAAGAATGGCGCGCCGCACCGGGCTTTGCCCCGCGCGCCGCTCGGGTCACGGGCGCGGCCTGCGCCGATGTGACCGTCGTCCCTCTGTCTTCCATGGACGACGCCACCATGTGCCGCGTCAGCCGGGAAAACACCTGGGCCTTGAACCTGGATGAAATGCGCGCCATACGCAGCCACTACGCGCGGCCCGAGGTACGGGAACGCCGCGCCGCGCTGGGCCTGCCCGCCGATCCCACGGACGCCGAGCTGGAAGTGCTGGCCCAGACCTGGTCCGAGCACTGCAAGCACAAGATTTTCGCCTCGCGCATCGCCTACGCCAACAAGGAAACGGGGGTGTCCGAGGACATCGACAATCTGTATAAAACCTGCATCCGCGACGCCACCAAAACCA
Organism: uncultured Desulfovibrionaceae bacterium; assembly: GCA_949427775.1. Taxonomy (GTDB): domain Bacteria; phylum Desulfobacterota; class Desulfovibrionia; order Desulfovibrionales; family Desulfovibrionaceae; genus CASQEL01. Next base: position 4,095 of record CASQEL010000134.1, on the reverse strand, counting down.
TCCGCAAGCGTCTGGGGGCGGAGGATTTCTGCAAATCGGTCTTCAAGGACAACGCCGGGGTGGTCAGCTTCATCGGCGGCTACGACGCCTGCATCAAGGTGGAAACGCACAACAGCCCTTCGGCGCTGGACCCCTACGGCGGCGCGCTGACCGGCATCGTGGGCGTCAACCGCGATCCCATGGGCACGGGCATGGGGGCGGAACTGGTCTGTAACACCGATGTGTTCTGCTTTGCCTCGCCCTTCCATGAGGGCGCGCTGCCGCCCCGCCTGCTGCATCCCCGCCGCGTGCTGGAAGGCGTGCGCCAGGGCGTGGAAGACGGCGGCAACAAATCCGGCATCCCCACGATCAACGGCTCCGTGGTCTTCGACGAGCGCTATCTGGGCAAACCCCTGGTCTACTGCGGCACCGTGGGCCTGCTGCCCACCGAGGTCAACGGCCGCCCCGGCTGGCGGAAAAAGGCCGAGCCGGGCGACATCATCGTCATGACCGGCGGGCGTATCGGCAAGGACGGCATTCACGGGGCCACCTTCTCTTCCGAGGAATTGCACGAAGGCTCTCCGGCCACGGCCGTGCAGATCGGCGACCCCATCACCCAGCGCAAGATGTACGATTTCATCCTCCGGGCCCGGGATCGCGGCCTGTACAACGCCATCACCGACAACGGCGCGGGCGGTTTGTCCTCCTCCGTGGGCGAAATGGCCGAGGACACCGGCGGCTGCCGTCTGGATCTCTCCCGCGCGCCCCTGAAATACGACGGCCTGCGTCCCTGGGAGATCCTGCTTTCCGAAGCGCAGGAACGCATGACTCTGGCCGTGCCGCCCGCCAAACTTCAGGAATTTCTCGATCTTGCCGCGATCATGGACGTGGAGGCCACGCCCCTGGGAGAATTCACCGATTCCGGCATCTTCCACGTCACCTACGGGGACACCCTGGTCGCCAGTCTGGACATGGCCTTTATGCACGACGGCGTGCCGCAGCTGCATCTGGACGCCCAATGGGAACGCCCGGCGCATGAGGACGCACGAATGGAGGTGGCCGCTCCCGACGAAGGGGCGTTCCTCAAGCGCATGCTGGGCCGCCTCAATATCTGCTCCAAAGAATATATCGTTCGCCGGTACGATCACGAAGTGCGCGGCGGCAGCGTGATCAAACCGCTGGTGGGCGTGCTGCGCGACGGCCCGTCCGACGCGGGCGTGATCCGGCCCGTGCTGGAATCGGACGCCGGGCTGGTGCTCTCCCACGGCATCTGTCCCAAATTCAGCGACTACGACACCTACTGGATGATGGCCAATGCCATGGACGAAGCCATCCGCAACGCCGTGGCCGTGGGCGCCGACCCCTCCCGTCTGGCCGGAGTGGACAACTTCTGCTGGTGCGATCCCGTGCAGTCCGAAAAAACGCCCGACGGTCGCTACAAGCTGGCTCAGTTGGTGCGGGCCTGCAAGGCGCTGGAGCAGTTCTCCCTGGCCTTCGGCGTGCCCTGCATTTCGGGCAAGGACTCCATGAAGAACGATTACACCGGCGGCGGCGCGAAAATCTCCATTCCGCCCACGGTGCTGTTCTCCGTGTTGGGCGTGGTGGCCAACGTCACCCGCACCCAGACCTCGGACTTCAAACGGACCGGGGATCAGATCTATATTCTGGGCGGCACCTGGCGCGAACTGGCCGGTTCCGAAGCCGCGCAGGAACTGGGACTCTCCTGCGCCCATGTGCCTCATGTGGACGTGCTCACCGCGCGCCCCCGGTATTACCGTCTCCACAACGCCATCACGGAGCGGGCCGTCACAGCCTGCCACGATCTCTCGGACGGCGGACTGGCCGTGGCTCTGGCGGAAATGTGCATCGGCGGACGCCTGGGCGCGCGGGTGGATCTGGCCCGTGTGCCGACCCTTCAGGAGATGACCCGCACCGAACTGCTGTACAGCGAATCCGCCAGCCGTCTGCTGGTGAGCGTGCGTTCCGACATGACCGGCCTCTTTGAAGCCCTGTGCGGCGAATCGCTCTGCGCCCGCATCGGCGAAGTGACCGGAGACGGTCTGCTGACCCTGACCGGCGGCGACGCCCCCGTGTGCGCCGAGCCGGTGGAAGAGCTGGCCCGGGCCTTCAAAGCCACGTTGGACTGGTAGAAGAAGTACATCGACGCCGCCCCGGCATGATCCGCGCCGACGCTTTTTCTCCGCGAACGCCCGGAGCATTTCAGGCAACCACTCAAACCACAGAGGAACTTCCGCCATGCATGTTCTGCTCATCAACGGCAGCCCCCACAAGAAGGGCTGCACGTATACGGCCCTCAGCGAAGTGGCCGGACAACTGGAAAAAAACGGCATCACCACGAATATTTTCCACATCGGCAACAAGCCCATCCGGGGCTGCACCGCCTGCGGCGCCTGCAAGGACACCGGACTGTGCATTTTCAACGATGATCCGGTCAACGAAGGGATCGACCTGCTGAAACAGGCCGACGGCGTTGTTGTGGGGTCGCCTGTGTACTATGCCGGCCCCAACGGCTCGATATGCGCTTTCATGGATCGCCTGTTTTTCCTGAAGAGCGGCCCCTACGCCTACAAACCCGCCGCCGCCGTGGTCAGCTGCCGCCGGGGCGGGGCCAGCGCGTCCTTCGACAGGTTGAACAAGTATTTCACCATTTCCTGCATGCCCATCGTCTCTTCCCAGTACTGGAATTCCGTCCACGGCAACACGCCGGAAGAAGTGCGGCAGGATCGGGAAGGACTCCAGATCATGCGCACGCTGGGCGACAACATGGCCTGGTTGCTCAAATGCATCGACGCGGCCAGGGGCACGGTGCCCTATCCCGTGCGGGAAGCGTGGACGCCCACCAATTTCATCCGCTGAAGCATGTCATATCCGCACGCCGCCCGCACGGCCCATGCGGGCGGCGTCATACCGAGGGGGAACATATGAAAAAATCGCAAGTATATTTTACGGACATGCGGTGCCATGTGGGCACCAGTCTGCTGAACAAACTGGACAAGCTGATGCGGCGCGCCGGTCTTGAACAGATCGACATGGACAAGAAATACGTCGCCATCAAGCTGCATTTCGGAGAACCGGGCAATCTCTCCTTTCTGCGCCCCAATTTCGCCAAGACCGTCGCGGATCATGTGGTCAGACTGGGCGGCAAACCCTTCCTTACCGATTGCAACACCTTGTATGTGGGACGGCGAAAAGACGCTCTGGAACATATCACGGCCGCCTATGAAAACGGCTTCACCCCGCTGTCCACGGGCTGTCAGATCATCATCGGCGACGGACTCAAGGGCACCGACGATGTGGAAGTGCCCGTGCGGAACGGCGAATACTTCAAAACGGCCCTTATCGGCCGGGGCGTTATGGACGCGGACGTGTTCATCTCGCTGACCCACTTCAAAGGGCACGAGCTCACCGGTTTCGGCGGCGCCATCAAGAATATCGGCATGGGCTGCGGCAGTCGCGCGGGCAAAATGGCCATGCACAGCAACGGCAAGCCTCAGGTGGACCAGGAACTGTGCCGCGGCTGCGCCACCTGCACCCGCTACTGCGCCCAAAGCGCCATCAGCCTGGGAGAGGAGGATCACAAGGCTTCCATCGATCATGACAAATGCGTGGGCTGCGGACGTTGCATCGGCACCTGCAACTTCAACGCCATTTCCAACGCGATCGACGCCGACAGCCGGGAACTCAACTGCCGGATGGCGGAATACGCTCTGGCTGTGGTGGACGGACGTCCCCATTTCCACATTTCCATCGTCAATCAGGTGTCGCCCTTCTGCGACTGCCACGGCGAAAATGACACGGCCGTGGTGCCGGATATCGGCATGTTCGCCGGTTTCGATCCCGTGGCCCTGGATCAGGCCTGCATCGACGCGGTCAACGCCGCGCCGGGTCTGAGCACAAGCATCCTGGCCGAACGGGAGCAGCACACCCCTCACGATCATTTTACGCAGATCCATCCGACGACGGACTGGCGCAGCCAGATCGCCCACGCCGTCAAAATCGGCCTGGGGTCGTCGGACTACGAACTGATCACCATCTAGTATTGCATAACACAAAATACTTCGTATTTTGCGTCAAGATCATTCGCCGAAAAACGCG
>CASQEL010000133.1 GCA_949427775.1 uncultured Desulfovibrionaceae bacterium | reverse complement strand
CACCGCGCGGGCAACCGGGTTGTGGCCGTCATCGGCGCGCGCAGCAAGGATCTGCTGCTGTTTGAAAAAGAACTTTCCTCTTTTGCCGACGAACTGCTCGTCTCCACCGACGACGGCAGCTACGGGCACAAGGGATTGGTGACCGACCTGCTCCGCGAGCGTCTGGAACGCGACAAACAGGTCATCGAGGTCGTGGCCGTGGGGCCCGTGCCCATGATGGCCGCCGTGGCCGAAACGACCCGCCCCTTCGGCGTCAAGACCACGGTCAGCCTCAACCCCATCATGGTGGACGGCATCGGCATGTGCGGCGCCTGCCGCGTCACCGTGGGCGGCCAGACCAAATTCGCCTGCGTGGACGGTCCGGAATTCGACGGCCATCAGGTGGACTTTCCCGAACTGCGCCGCCGTCTGGGCGCATTCAGAGAGCAGGAAAAAACCTCTTTCGACAAGTACAGGTGCAGTTGCCATGGAAAATAAAAAGCCCAAAAAACCTCTGGCCCCCCGGGTGCCCATGCCCTGTCAGCCCGCGGAAACACGGCGGCGCAATTTTGACGAGGTGGCTCTCGGCTACACCCGTGAAATGGCCATGGCCGAGGCCGATCGCTGCCTCCAGTGCAAAAAGCCCAAGTGCGTGGAAGGCTGTCCTGTGGAAGTGCCCATCCGCGACTTCATCGCGGAGGTGGCCCGCGGCAACATGGATGCCGCCTACCGGATCATCAAGAGCGCCAACAGCCTGCCCGCCGTCTGCGGCCGCGTGTGCCCGCAGGAAAACCAGTGTGAAGGCAACTGCATTCTGAACGCCAAGGAACAGCCTGTGGCTATCGGCCGCCTGGAACGTTTTGTGGCCGACACCTATATCGCCGCCAGCGCCTGCGAACAGGTCACCGGAGCCAACGCCTGCGCCCCGCGCCGTTGCGATCTCAAGGTGGCCTGCATCGGCGCGGGACCGGCCTCGCTCACGGCAGCCGGGTATCTGGCCGCCCAGGGCATCAAGGTGGACGTGTACGAAGCCCTGCACGAGGCGGGCGGCGTGCTCGTTTACGGCATTCCCGCCTTCCGTCTGCCCAAGAACGTGGTCGCCACGGAGCTGGACGGTCTGCGGCAGTCCGGCGTGGACTTCAAAACCAACTGGGTGGGCGGCCGCACCGTCACGGTGCAGGATCTTCTGGATCAGGGGTACGGGGCCGTATTCATCGGCGTGGGCGCGGGTCTGCCCGTCTTCCTGGGCGTGCCCGGCGAAAATCTGGTAGGCGTCTTCTCCGCCAACGAGTACCTGACCCGCATCAACCTGGGCCGCGCCTATACCTTTCCCGAAGCGGACACCCCGGCCTATCCCGGCAGGCATGTCACAGTCTTCGGCGCGGGCAACGTGGCCATGGACGCCGCGCGCACGGCCATGCGTCTGGGGGCGGAGAGCGTGCACATCGTCTACCGCCGCACCCGCGCGGAAATGCCCGCCCGGCACGAGGAAATCGAGCACGCCGAGGAGGAGGGCATCCGGTTTGAAATGCTGGCCGCACCCGTGCGCTTCAACGGGGACGATCAGATGATTCTGCGCTCCGTCACCCTGCAACGCATGCGCCTGGGCGAGCCCGACGCCTCGGGACGCCGCCGTCCCGAACCTGTGGAAGGCGAACTCTACGACCTGGAAACCGATCTGGCCATCGTGGCTCTGGGCACGCGTTCCAATCCCATTCTGCTGGAGGCCACGCCCGGTCTGGAACGCAATAAAAAGGGCTATATCGTCGTCAACGAGGAAACCGGCGAAACGTCCATTCCCAATGTCTTCGCCGGAGGCGATATCGTCACCGGCGCGGCTACGGTCATTCTGGCCATGGGGGCGGGGCGGCGCGCCGGACGCGAAATCAGCAGGCGTTTGTTGGCGCGCTAACACGATTTCATGCTGATATGATTCCGACGGCTGCGGGAAGACACTCGTCGCGGAAGCGTCAGCGCGGCTGCCATGCGATGTCGAACGCTGCGGCGCGACGTGACGGGCGCTCCCCGCGGCCGAGTCGGGACATGCGGACATCAGGAGAACAAAACGAACGTCTTCAAAACCTTGAGAAGGATATCTCCGGCGTGAACATAATCCGGAATATCGCCTCAAGAAAATTTCAGGATGTTTGAAGACAGAATGTTTCCGGCGCTGCCGCGCCCCACTGTCTTAACGTCCCGGACATCTTCACACAGGAGGGCGGCGTGCCCTCTCTCCGTGGAGAGCATGATTTTTGGAGCAGATTCGCTTTGACTTTTTACAAGGTCAAAGTTGGAAGACACGCCCGCTCCGGCATGTAACAGCGCAAATATAGTGCGCTGTAGCGTATCGCGGCGGCCGCCTGCTCCCGCAGTCGGCAGAGCATTTTCAACGTGAAAAGGCTCTAACCAGGGCATTTTTTGATGAAGGAGAATTCCATGGCCGCGCATCAAGAAAAGTACCGCCTCGGCGACACCAGCCTGCATGACATACGCAACCGTAATGAAAACGCGCGTGGTCAAGGCGCTGCATCAATGGCTGGAAGAACCGGACACGCCGTCCCTGAACCCTCGCCAGCTCCAGGACGTCTACGCCCTGGCCCTGAACCTGTTGCCCGCCCGGTACGCCCAGAGGGGCACTATCGTCGTGCATGAACCCGTGCGCATGGACGAGATTCTCCAAGCCATCCGGACGGCCTGCGACACTGTGCTCAGCAATCCCAAGGCATGACGCCATGATCACCGTCGATCTGCACGCGCATACGGAATATTCCCACGGCAAGGACAGTCCGGCGGCCATGTACGCCGCGGCCCGCGCCCGGGGGATGACCCTGTTCGGTTTTTCCGAGCACTCGCCCCGCCCGCTCGGCTATAACTATACCCGCGAATATCGGGAACATCTGACGAGCTGTTTTCCCGTCTATGTCCGCGAAGTGCGGGAACTCCGGGAACGCGATCCCGACGGCGTGCTGCTCGGCATGGAAATGGACTGGATGGATGCGGAACAGGATTTCATCCGGCAGGCCGTGCGGGCGTACGATTTCGACTATCTGCTGGGCAGCGTGCATTTCATCGGAACATGGGGATATGACGACACCCCCGACGACTGGCGACAGTTCTCCGATCGGGAATGTTCCAGGCATTACGAAGCGTACTTTCTTGCCATGCTCAATATGGTCAGATCGGGACTCTTCAATATCGCCTCGCATCCGGATCTGATCAAGATTTTCTCGGTGGATGCCTTCCGAAACTGGCTGACCGAAGGCGATCACACGGATCTTGTCCGGGATGTTCTCGCAGCCATTCGCGACACGGGCATGGCTATGGAAATTTCCTCCGCGGGACTGCGCAAAGCCTGCCGGGAAATCTATCCCGGCCCCGTGATCATGGGGCTGGCGGCGGATCTCGGCGTGCCCGTCACCTTCGGTTCCGACGCCCATAACGTGGACGACGTGGCCTACGGCTTCGATCAACTGGCGGCCTACGCCCGCTCCTTCGGCTATGACAAAAGCGTTTGGTTCCGCAAGGGCGAACGCTTCGAACAGGCGTTCTAGCGAATCCGCTCCGGAGCGGTTCGACGCCGGAACACTCTGACATTTCCGACTCCGGACGCCACATGTCTGCCGTACTGCTGGAAATACGCGATGCCGTCATCACGCTGCCCCGGTCTTCCGGAGAGGAAGACTCGACGCCGTGCCGCGCGCTGGATCATGTCAGTCTGGTCGTGCGGCAGGGCGAACATACCGCCCTGCTGGGTCCCAACGGCGCCGGCAAATCCACGCTGCTGCGCCTTATGCGCGGCGAAGCCTGGCTGGACGATCCCGGCGGCGGGCGCATCCTCTGGCACACGCCCCACGGTCCGGAAGACTCCCCGCTGACGGGACGCGCAATGGCGGCCCTGGTGTCGGCGGCCCAGCATGAAAACTATCTGCGGCAAGGGTGGGACATGAGCGGGGAAGACCTGCTGCTGACCGGCCTTTCGGACACGCCCCTGATTTACACCATGCCGCCCGCGGCGCAGCGCCGAACGGTGCGCGATATGGCCGAACGGCTCCGTATTCCGGGGCTGCTGTCCCGCCCCGTCAACACGCTTTCGCAGGGCCAACTGCGCATTCTGCTGCTGGCGCGCGCCCTGGTGCGACGCCCGCCCCTCCTGTTGCTGGACGAGTGCGTCGACGGCCTGGATACGCCCACCCGTCGCCGTGTCCTGGACATTTTGCGCGAAGCCGCGCGGGACTCCACGCTGATTCTGACCACCCACCGGGCCGACGCGCTGCCGCCCTGGCTGCAACGCACGGTGTATTTGCGCGCGGGCAGACTGACGGCAGCGCCCGCGACCGTAGAAGCGCCATACCGGGATTTCCGCCATTCCACGACGACCACCAGGGCGGTTTCCACGACGACGCGCGCGCCTTCCCCAACAGTCCCGGAGACGGCGCTCCCGCTGGTGGAAATCCGCAACGCCACGGTCTACGTGGAACGCGCGCCGGTACTGCGCGATATCACCTGGACCATCCGTCCCGGCGAACACTGGATGATCCGGGGCGGCAACGGCGCGGGCAAATCCACCCTTCTGCGTCTGCTGGCCGGTGATGAACATCCCGCCGCCGGAGGTTCCATCGTCAGCCGTCTGCCCCGCCACGGCGGCGAAGTTGCGGAACTGGAGACCATCCGCAAGGGCGTGCGCCTGGTTTCTGATCTGGGACAAGCCCTCTACGGGTATGATCTTTCCGGGCTGGAACTGGTGCTTTCAGGCTTCGACGGCACCATCGGCCTGTATCGGGAAACGACAGAGGCCCAAAAGGAAGAGGCGCTGCGCCGAATGCGGCGTTTCGGCATGGAAGCTCTGGCCGGGCGTTCCATTCGCCGCATGTCCACCGGCCAGTTGCGGCGGCTGTTTCTGGCCCGCGCTCTGGCAGGCGCGCCGGATCTGCTGCTGCTGGACGAACCCTGCTCAGGGCTGGATGCCGCGGCCCGGCGCGACTATCTGGAGCTGCTGGGCAGCCTCGCCGACGACGGGGTGCATCTGGTGCTGGTCACGCACTACGAGGGCGATCGCATTCCCGCCGTCAACCGGACGGCCATCATGGAAAACGGACGACTGACCGTGACGGAATAGAACCATGGGGCTGTTTTCTCCCGGCGCATCCGGGTATCTGTACGTGTTCGCGGCCGCGTGGCTCTGGTCGCTCATCGGCCCGCTTTCCAAAATCTGTCTGACGGAAGGTCTGACGCCTTTGGAAGTCGCCTTCTGGCGGGCGGCATTCGGCGGCATCTGCTTCTTCGCGCAAACGGCCTGCCGCGGCGGCCTGCGCATCCCTCTCCGTCACGCCGCTGTTTTCTGCGTCTTCGGCGTGCCGGGGGTCAGTCTTTTCTTCGCCACCCTGCAGATTTCCATCCAATTGAGCGGCGCGGCCATGGCCATGGTGCTCATGTACACGGCCCCGGCCTGGGTCGCCGTATTTTCCCGGCGGCTGTTCCACGAAAAATTTTCCGGCCGCAAGATCGCGGCCCTGGGCATCGCCATGGCGGGCACGGCGCTGGTCTGCCTTTCCGGCGGCAGCCTGCAGGCCGCGCCTTCTTTGCTCGGCATCGTCTGCGGCCTGGCCTCCGGCGTTTGCTATGCCGCGCACTTTCCGTTTTATGTGTGGTGGAAATCCCGTTACTCCACGGCCACCCTCTACGCCTACATGCTGCTGGGCGGAGCCGCCGCCCTGTATCCCTTCGTGGAATTCTCCCCCCGCTATTCCGCGCAGGTATGGGCCGGTCTGGCCGCGCTGGGCGTAGTGACCAATTACGCGGCCTATCTGGCCTACGGCCGAAGCCTCAAGCTTCTCAGTCCCGTACGGGCCGCCGTCATCGGCAATATGGAACCGGTGCTGGCTACGCTCTGGGTCTGGCTGTTCTGGCAGGAGAATTTTTCCCTGGACGGCTGGGTAGGCAGCGCTCTGGTGATCGCCGCCGTGTTTCTGCTGACCACGGATCGAGACACACGGTAGCGCGGCGCTTTGCGCCGGCCGGCCATCGGGGGTGCAGGGGAAT
>CASQEL010000132.1 GCA_949427775.1 uncultured Desulfovibrionaceae bacterium | reverse complement strand
CGCCGTTGAGGCTGCCGCTCAAAAATTCTTCCGTCCGTCCGTCGTATTGGAGACATGCGCCCCCCGACGGTCCCAGCCCAAGCAACACGCCCTGCACCGTCATGCCGTTATCCGTCAGCGTCACGGGGCTTCCCCGCCACAGCAGATGGGCCTCGGCCGCCTGCCGCCATCGGATGGACAACGGCAACACTTGTGCATAACAAAAATATATATTCCTCACAAGGCGGTTCCACAGCTCTTCGGGCGAGCTGAAAGGGGAAGTTGCTGCCGGTGCGGGCGCGACGGCGGCGATATGGGTAGCGTCAAAGGCGCGTCCGCGCCGCAGGTCTTCCGGTGCGGGGGAAGACGTCAGATTGATGCCGATCCCGGCCAACAGAGATCCGTCATATTCTTCCAGCAAAATCCCCCCCAGCTTGCAAGGGCGGCCTCTGTGCCGCACTACCAGATCGTTGGGCCACTTGAGCTGTACTTCCAACCCCAAATCTCCGAGTCCTTCGGCCAGAAGCGCGCCTATGGCGGGGGCGGCGGCCGTTCCGTTCAGGGGGGGGGACGTCGGCAGGCGCAGCGTGGCGTATACGTTGCCCGGCGGTGAATTCCAGGGGCGACGCATCTGCCCTCTTCCTCCGGTCTGGCTGCGGGCCAGCAGACTTCCCCAGATCGGCAACCGCCGTTCCCGCACCAGAGAACGGGCGACATCCAGAGATGAGGAAATTACATCATAAAAAAATATCGGGCCGGGCAACGTGGCGTCATTATCTATGATCCGCAGTGGTTGTGGATTCTGTTCCGCGGGAAGCGGGGAGACGGCGTCCATGTCCTGCTCCGGAGTTTCGGCGCTTTCGCTTTCTGAAGAGGTGTGCAATGATGCGCTCCATGAAGTCTGTTTTGTCGGCGCCAGGGAATATTTCGGTTGAAATGTTTTTCACCATGGAAATATTTTGGCAACGAAACCGATTGTGAATGAACTATGCGACAGTACATTGTAGGCGGGGCTGTACGCGATCTGTTGCTGGGACGGGTTCCCCACGATTGTGACATGGCGTTTTCCGGCGCCCCTGATGAATTTTTACAGAAGTACGCAAGGGCGCGCAAGGTGGGACGCAGCGTGGAAACCTATCTTTTGGACGGGGTTGAATATATGCCGTTGCGTGGGGGAACTGTGGATGCGGATCTGGCCGCGCGGGATTTGACCGTCAACGCATTGGCCCTGGAGGAAAACGGTGTGCTGCATGTCCATCCGTCGGCTCTGGCCGATCTGAAGACAGGACTGCTGCGCCCGGCTTCCTCCACGGCCTTGCGGGACGATCCGGTCCGGATTTTCCGCACGGCGCGTTTCGCGGCTCAATTCCCCGAATTCACGGTGCATGAGACATTTTTTCAACAAGCACATGAAGTTTTTACGGCAGGGACGCATCTGACGCTTCCTGCCGAACGTGTGGGACGGGAGGTGCTTAAAGCGTTGGAATCCCCCTCCCCTTCCCGTTTTTTGCTGGTTTTGGCCGAGGGGAACCTGCTTTCGCCCTGGTTGATGGAATTGGACGGCGCGGACGCCATTCCGGCTGGTCCGGCCCGATGGCATAGTGATACAACACTATTGGCGCACATTTGTCGCGTCATGGACGCAGTGGCGGGCGATCCCCTGGCTGTCTGGATGGCGCTGTGTCACGATCTCGGCAAAGTATTGACGCCGGCGGAGATGCTGCCGCACCATTATGGGCATGAGGCGCGCGGCGTCGAACCGGCCCGTCAACTGGCTCTGCGCCTGGCGCTGCCTGCACGCTATGCCAGGGCCGGAGAAGTGGCGTCACGGGAACATATGAAAGGCGGCATTTATGCGACATTACGTACAGGTACACGCCGGGATCTGCTGCACCGGGTACACAGCTCCGGGCTGGACGAGCCGTTTTGGAAACTGGCGGATGCGGACAGCGGACGACAGCCCGGCGCACAGGCGCGTGAAGAGCTGGCCTGCATGCTGGGGGTGCGACTGCCGCCGCAGTGGCGTGATCGCGGCGCCGTTTCGGGAGAGCACCGGCGCATGTTGCAATGTGAAGCCATTAATGCGCTACGGCGGCCGCTTCCATAAGCGCACATACGGCATCCATGGCCGGACCGTGATCCAGTCCTGACAGGTGCCCCACGCCGTGCGCCAGCAGGCGTACGGCGTGCCCCCGCGGAGACTGCCCGTACAGCAGGGACTCCCGGTACAGGGTATCCACGGAAAGCAGCAGGGTTCCCGGCATATCCTCTCCTCCCGGAAAGGACAAGACGTTGGTCGGCCCGGGGCATCCCATATATATGGCGTTGTTCGGAGCCATATCGCCATCCCGCAAACAATGGAGGTCGATGCCCGCGGGACGCGGCATATCTTCCGGAAGCGCCGCCAGCATACGCTTCAGGCATGTTGCCAGCTCCCGGCGGGACAGGGGCATGCGCCAATCGGCGCGAGAGTAAATATGGATCCGCGGCATGGCGTTTTCAGCGGCGAAGTTGGGTTTCCTGAAACTCTTCCACTTCTTTGGGGGTGCTTTTCAGGCAGGGAACCGGCTTCGGCGGCGCCTGCGGCGCGGACTGGATGGATCCGGGCGCTTTGGGGTTGGTGGAATCCGGATAGGCGATGCGCTGGTGAAAAATGCCGGTCAGAATCCGCAGAAAGTTTTCGCTGAGTTTATGCAGATCTTTAAAGGTGAGTTCAGACTCATCCAACTGTCCTTCAGAGAAAATCCCTTTGATGATGGTGTCGATATGGCTTTTGATGCGCGCCGGCGTAGGTTCGCTGAGCGTTCGGCTGGACGCTTCCACGGAGTCGGCCAACATAAGAATGGCGGCTTCCTTGGTCTGAGGACGTGGTCCCGGATAACAATAATCGGATTCACGCGGACTTTCGCCCATATCCAAAGCCTTTTGATAAAAATAGCGGATGATCCTGGTGCCGTGGTGCTGACGGATGATATCCAGGATTTCCTGCCCCAGACCATGGGCTTCGGCCAGTTCCGTACCTTTTTTTACGTGAGAGATAAGGATTAAAGCACTCATGGATGGGGCCAGTTTGTCATGCTTGTTTTTGCCCCCGAACTGATTCTCAATGAAATATTCGGGGTGTGAAAGTTTGCCCGCATCATGATAGAGGGCCGCCACCTTGCACAACAAGCTGTTGGCGCCGATAGCCTTAGCCCCGGCCTCCACCATATTGGCCACCACCAAAGAGTGATTGTAGGTACCCGGCATAGTGACCATGATTTCCTGCATCAAGGGCTGTTCAAGATTCATGAGCTCCATGAGCCGGAAACGTGTCGTGTAGCCGAACATCAGCTCCAGCACCGGACTGAGCGCGAACAGTGTGAGCAGGGAAATGACGCTGCTGGTCATGACGGCGACGGCCTGGGGCACAATATCTCCCAGAGATGCCTGCGCCAGACCGGCAGAGGCCGCCCAGATAATTGTCTGCCCTATGGTCAGGGGGATGATGCTCCACACCACATCCTGGCGGTTTTGAGCACGCGTCACGAGCCAGGTGGTCAGCATACCGCCGAGAAAATAAAAGAGAAACAGGGTGATGTCGCCGTGAAACATGAGCGTGCAGAAAAAGGCCAGCAATAAGCCCATGGTGCAATACCGGCGCGCGGCGAAGACCAGGGCCACCAAGCCTACCGCGCCAGCCACGGGAAAGGCATATGCCAACGAAGAAAGCAGAACCGGATCGCTCGTGCGCGCGGCGAGAAGGTATGTAGCCTTGGCGCCGATACTGAATATCAGCAGCACCAGAGCAATCAGAAACAGATCTTTGCACCGCAGGGGGGTTCCCGGTTTGCCGCTGGGGGCGATAAACAATCCTATGGCCAGCAGCAAGGAAAAGCCGAATGCCCCCAAGACGCTTTTCCAGCGTACTCGTTCTCCGGCGACATTATAAATAGCCTGGAGTTTGATCTGTTGCTCCCGGCTGACTCGGTCGCCCTTGCGCACCACCATCTCGCCTTTTTGAAGGTGATGATAAACGGGCTCCACACTTTCGGCGGCCGCGTTTCCGCGCAGCGTGGTGGCCTCGCGGTTGAGTGAAAGGGAGGGCGAGATCAACGCCGATACAAGGATGTTCAGAGCTCTGCGGGCCCCGGGCGTCAAATCTTTGTCTTTGCGGAGCCGCGTGGAGACTTCGGTCAAAAAAGAATGTACATCCGGCAGACCCGAGAGATCCGTGCGCAGGGTCTCTTCTCCCGTATCCTGATTACGGATGACGGCTCCGGATTTGCCCGTGCGGGCAGTCCGAATATCCGCCACGATACCGGCGTTCAAATTTTCCCGAATGAACGGAAGCAGCCTTTGCGTCACATAATCCTGCACATCGGGTTTGGTCATCTGCAGGATAACCTCTTCGGCCACGGAGGGAGTCAGCTCGTCCATAAGTTGCGACAGGGCGGAGTCTTTGCGCAGAGGATCAACTTCGTTGAGTTCCTGAAAAAGATCCATAATCCTGGAGTGAAGCTGGGTATATGGCGTGAAACTCAGATCATATACAGGGGGCTGAAGCAGCAGCACCTGTTCCCGACGAGCCTGCGTGGCCTGCGCGTCTTCCACCAACATGTCCCGATCCGCAGACACGTCACGGGAGGCCACTTCTCCAGAGACATAAACGCGGGCGCGTTTTTCAAAATTGATGCCGCTCAAAAGCGCAAGCGTCAGAAATGTCAGAATCAACACCACAAAGCCACGCCCGCACTGATGCGTGGAGCGAAGCATGCGGGTGGTGCCGAGCAGCGTGGAATTTTTTTTAAGGCATGCTTTCATACTTGTCATAGGCGGTCACGATGGCGCCCACCAGGGGGTGGCGAACCACGTCATTTTCCGTAAAATGCCGGATGGCGATACCCCGTACATGCTCCAGCACTTTCAGAGCATGGATCAGGCCCGAGCGGGTCTGGGCGTCGGTCCCCCATTGTGCGGGCAGATCTATTTGTGTGGTATCGCCGGTAATCACGGCCCGCGATCCGAACCCCAGCCGGGTGAGGAACATTTTCATCTGTTCCTGAGTAGTGTTCTGAGCTTCGTCAAGAATAATAAAGGCGTCGTTGAGTGTACGCCCACGCATAAATGCCAGGGGCGCGATTTCAATAAGGCCCGTTTCAAGCATGGAAGCCACTTTGGGTTGAGGCATCATGTCGTACAGGGCGTCGTACAGGGGGCGCAGATAGGGATTGACTTTTTCCGCCAGATCGCCGGGCAGAAAGCCCAGCCGCTCCCCCGCTTCCACCGCCGGGCGGGTCAGAACGATCCGCTTGACTCTGTGCTGTGTGAACATGGCCAGAGCCATGGCCACAGCCAGATAGGTTTTGCCTGTTCCCGCAGGTCCCACGGCAAAAACCATTTCGTTTTTCCGCAGAGCGTCCAGATAACATTTTTGAGCCGGGTTGCGGGCGGCGACGGTTTTGCGCGGCGCGGCCACGAAAACGGCGTCACGGTAAATATTGCCGATGTCTAGGGCTGGTTCCGACTCCAGCATGCCGTAAGCGCGTACGATATCCTGTGCGGAAAGGGATTGTCCTTGTCGAAGCAAATCATATAACTGTACGAAAAGATTGCAAAGCCGTTGGCGCACGGCGGCATTTGGGATTTCTACCGTGACGGTTGCGCCGCGTGAGTGAATGGCTGCGCCGCTGGCATGGGCGAGCAGGTCCAAATGAGCGTTATGGGGGCCGAAGAGGAGATTGGCGATGTCGGGATCATCGAATTCCACAGTCTCGGCATAAGGGACTTGTACTGCCATGGGCTTCCCGTTAGCCCATTTTAGGTGGCGTGTCCAATGCTTTCCTTTTTTCATTGTTGGCCCGATATTTGCATATTTTAAAGGCAGTGTTTTGGGACAGACAAATTTTTCATTTCGGGGAGAGCACTATGTCTATCAGAAGCGTCGGGCAGGATTATTACTCCAGCTTGTATCAGTATGGAAATATATTTTCGGGCAGCAACAGTGGCCGGTTTTCCTCCAAGGGAGGGGCCGGTTCCCTTGATACCAGTGAGCTGGGGAGCCTGGTGGAACTGGCCGGTTACGCTATGAACGCCATGGGAGTGGGGCGGAATGAACGTGTCACCTTCGGGCAAATTCAGAAATATAAAGAACAGT
>CASQEL010000131.1 GCA_949427775.1 uncultured Desulfovibrionaceae bacterium | reverse complement strand
CGTAGTCCGCAAGGTCCGCGAGCTGGAGCGGTTGCCCTCTCCCAAGGTGCGTATCGGCGACGCGCAATTTTCCCTGCTGCGCAAACAGCTCGTCCTGAACGACCTTCAGGTAGAAGTGAAGACGGTGGGGTCTGCCGGCATATCATCGACCTCCAACTACGCCGTCAGACGGGTGGAGGCCGTCGTGCCTCTGGAACTGCTGTTTGACGCGCCCGCCGGCCAACGCCTGCTGTGCAGCGAGGCTGTGGCGCATGACATGCGCGTCGAGAGCGTGATTGGCGCGGAGAAGGACGACGACAAAATTCGGGTAACCCAGATCGTGGCGGAACAGCGGATCGCCAATCTGCGCGCCAACCTGCCCAAACTCGCGGAAGTGATGCGCACCGACGCCTCCGAGGCAAAGAAATTCCTGGATATTACGGCCGAGATCAGGTGCGACCTCTGGGAGGTCCGAAATATCCGCGCGGAGATGGACGGCATCGGCGCGTTCCCGTCCATCGCCTATACGCTGGAACTCGGGCGGGTTGAAGGCTTCGACAAGGGAGACATGAAGCTGGGGGAATACTCCGGGCTGAAGGTATTCGCCAAAAATGCGCCCGTGGCTTCTCTGGGCGCCATGAGTTTCAGGGATTTTCGCATGCCGACCCCAGCGGTGTTCGAAGCTCTGGATCAGCTCGGCCCGAACTCGAGCGAGGAAGAAGCCAGGGCGGCGCTGAGGGGACTGTTCTCCGGCCCGGCCCCGCTCATCGGGCAGGTGGCGTTCAAGGATTTCAAGCTCACCATGCCGCTGCTGCCCCTGAGCCTCGACTCCCTGGTCATCGACTGCGCCTCGGCCGCGCCGCTCGATCTGACGTACGCCATGGACAATCTGTCCTTTCCCACCAGGCTCCTGCTGCTGAAAGCCCCGCAGCTCAAGCTGCCCGATCTTCCCATGCTGCACATCGACGCCAAAGGCTCCACCCGGACCGTCGACGGAACGATGCGGGATCGCCAGATGCTCGCGGTGCGGGATGTCGCCGTCCTGAGCACCGACATCAGCCTGCGCGACACGCCGTCCTTGTTCCTCGACGCCGCGCCGGAGCAGCTTCTGGGCATAAAGATCGTCCATGCCGAGGCCACGCTGGAAGACAAGCGACTGCTGGCCTATGTGGGCGGCAACCTGAATCCGTCCGGAACCGGCGTGGCCCGAATGCTGCAACAGATCGCCGCCGTCGCGCTCTCCCAGTATTTCACGCCGCAGCAGGCCGTCCCGCTGCTGGCCCGGATCAACGCCTTTGTGGAACAACCCGGCACGCTCAGGATCTCCTTCGCGCCGAAACGCCCCATGCCGGTACTGCAACAGATCAATCCGGCGGCCGTAAGCGAGGCTCTGACCGTCGCCGCCACGCCCGGCTCCGCCCCGCTGGAACAGCAAATCCGGCGACTGTTCGCCCCCGGAAGCAACTAATACACAGAAACATCTAAAGTGTCTGTATACTGACCGCCATGCGAGAGCATGGCGCGGCGGTATAGTCGCCGTGAATGAGCCGAAAACCGCGTTTTTCGGCGAATGATCTTGACGCAAAATACGAAGTATTTTGTGTTATGTGACACTAGAGCAGATTCACTTTGACTTTTTAAAAAGTCAAAGTGAATCTGTTCTATAAGGCCATTTGCCGAACAACGCGGACACGCCTCAACGCCTGCGCTTTCAGCCGATGGGCGCGCCCGGAAAGCGAAAGCACGGGAGCATACGCCGATTCCGATCAGCACATCATGACGTTACGGCGGCAGGGAAACACTTCCCGCCGCCGTATTTTTTCAATAATCTCCGGCCGCGTTCTCCGGGCCGCCGGAAATGGTCCCGCCGGGGGCTTGCCCCCCACCGAAGTGTAGTGATACCAAAAAACCGACACCTTACCTTTACTTCAGGAGACGGCCATGTCCGCATCGCACCACATCTCCCCGGAACCTGTGCCGCATCGCCGCGGGCGTTCCCTCCGCCTTGCCGCGCTGTGTGTCCCGCTGCTGTGCCTGCTGCTCGCAGGCTGCCTTGTTCCGGACAAGTACCATGCCGTTCTCTCGCTCAGCAATCCCGGCTACTCGCTGGAATACATCGGAGAAATGCACATGGCCGCCGCGTATTCGGAAACCTACCGCCGGAGCATCGACAGCGATCCCCAAAAGCTGGCCCGGACCGTCATGCGCGAGTTCGCGCGGGTCATCAGGGAGCGGCCACAGGGGCAGGTGGAAATCCAGCCCGTGTCCGACACCACCTTCCGCACCAGATTTTCCTATGTTTCGCCCTACAGTCTGCCGGAAGCCTCCGGCATGTTCAAGCTCTCGGTGAACGGCGATACCCTGACCGTGGTTTCCCGACCCATGAGCGCCAAGGACAGGGAATTTCTGCGCCTCAACGACATCACGTCCAAAGGCAAGCTGTGCATCAAGGCCTTCGGCACCGTGCTGGAAACCAACGCCCAACGCACGGCCACCATACTCAACCGTTGCAACGAATGGGATATGGACAACCTGGACACTCCCATCAAGCTGGTGGTGAAGTTTTCCAAGCCCATTCCCAATCCCCCGGCGCCGCAACAATAAACGCCACAAGCGCGAGGGCGCTTGCGCGAGGAACCCCGCCCCACCATGCAACAGCTCAGTCTCAAACGCCGCGAAGACCGCCGCCTGCGCGCCGGACATCTGTGGATTTTCAGCAATGAAGTGGACGTGGCGCGCACGCCCCTGACGGGCTTCGCTCCCGGCGAACCGGCCACCGTGCTGGACGCGGGCGGTCGCCCCCTGGGCACGGCCTACGTCAATCCGGCCTCGCTCATCTGCGCCAGGCTGATCAGCCACGCGCCGGACACGCCGCTGGACGCGGCCCTGCTCCGGGATCGCCTGACCCATGCCCTGACCCTGCGGGAACGCCTGTTCGACGCGCCCTGGTACCGGCTATGCCACGGCGAGGGCGACTTTCTGCCCGGCCTGGTGGTGGATCGCTACGACGATGTGCTGGCCGTGCAGTTGACCACGGCGGGCATGGACGCGCGCCGCGACGATCTGCTGGCCGTACTGGACGATCTGCTGCATCCCTCCGCCGTGCTGCTGCGCAACGATATTCCGGCCAGGGATCTGGAAGGTCTGCCCCGCCTGGTGGAAACGCCGCTGGGAACCCCGCCCGCCGTCCTGAGCGTGCCTGAAAACGGGGCGCGTTTTTCCGTGCCCTTCCTGGAGGGACAGAAAACCGGCTGGTTTTACGACCAGCGCGCCAACCGGGCCGAGGCAGCCCGGTACGCGCGGGGGGTCGACGTGCTGGACGCCTTCTGCTACGCTGGAGGATTCGGCGTGGCGGCCGCCGTGGCCGGAGCCGCGTCCGTCACCTTTATGGACGCCTCCAGCGACGCGCTGGACTGCGCGTCGGCCAACCTGGCCGCCAACGCGCCCCAATGTCCGGGAGAAGCCCTGCACGGCGATGCGTTGACCAAATTGGCCGAGCTGCGCGATACAGGCCGCCGTTTCGGGCTGGTCTGCATCGATCCGCCCGCGTTCATCAAACGCCGCAAGGACGCCGCCCGGGGACTGACCGCCTACCGCCGGGCCAACAGCCTGGCCCTGGATCTGCTGACCGACGACGGCGTGCTGGTTTCCTGTTCCTGCTCCCACCACCTTGACGCGGCGGTTCTGCGTCATATCATTACCCAAGCGGCCGCGCGACGCCGGCTGCACGGCCAGGTGCTGTATCTGGGCGGACAGGGGCCTGATCATCCCATACACACGGCCATGCCGGAAACCGCCTATCTCAAGTGCGTGGCGGCCCGCTTCCGGCGTCCGCAATAAGGAGCGATACCGATGTTCAACAAACCCCGTCTGCTGACCCCCGGCCCTACACCCATTCCCGAACGGGTCCGGCTGGTCATGGCCCGGAACATGATCCACCACCGCAAAACGGCTTTCCGGGAAGCCATGACCCGCGTGCAGGGGCATTTGCAGCCCCTGTTCGGAACGGATTCCCCGGTCCTGCCCCTGTCCTGTTCCGGCACGGGCGCCATGACGGCCGCCGTGCACGGGCTGTTTTCGCGCGGTGAAAAGGTGCTGGTGATCGAGGGCGGCAAATTCGGCGAGCGCTGGCGCAACATCGCGGCGACACGCGGCCTGAACGCGGTCACGCTGCATGTGGAATGGGGCCGGGCTGTAGACCCCGAGGCCGTGCGGGCCGCGCTGGACGCCGATCCCGCCGTGTCCGGAGTGCTCATGCAGCTTTCCGAAACCTCCACCGGCGTGCTGCACCCGGTACGCGAGGTGGCGGCCGTCACCCGGCGGCGCGACGTGCTGCTGGTGGCCGACGGCATCTCGGCGGTGGGGCTTTCCCCCTGCCCCATGGACGCCTGGGGCATCGACTGCCTGCTCACCGGCTCCCAGAAAGGGCTTATGGTGCCGCCGGGGCTGGCCCTGCTGGCCCTGTCCGCCAGAGCCTGGAAAAAAGCCGGGACCGTGGACAGCGAATGTTTTTACTTCAACCTGCCCAAGGAACGCGCGCAGGTGGAAAAGGGCCAGACCGCCTTCACCTCGCCGGTGAGTCTGATTCTGGGACTGGCCGAAAGCCTGGACATGATCATGGAAGCAGGACTCGACGCGCTGTACCGCAAACAATGGGCGCTGACCATGATGGCCCGCCAGGGCGTCCGCGCCCTGGGGCTGGAGCTGTTCGTGCCGCGCGACTTCGCCTGGGGGGTCACCAGCGTATCCCTGCCCGGCGGCGTGGACGGCACGCGGCTCGTCCGGCTGGCGGCGGAAAAGTACGGCGTCTATCTGGCAGGTGGTCAGGATCATTTGAAGGGACGCATTTTGCGCATCGGCCATATGGGATGGGTGGACTGGGCGGATTTGGCCGCCGGGCTGCACGCCATCGCCATGGCCCTGCGCGACGTGGGCGGCTATACGGCCGCGCGCGACTACCTGGAGCAGGCTCTGGCCGCATATCACGCCGGGCTTGCCGTTGCGCCGGGGGAATCCATCCCTCCGGCGAGGAGCTGAACCATGCACGACACACCACCGAAGGACGGCGGTTGCGGTTGCGGCCGCGACACCGCCCCCATCATGCCGCAGGTGACGTTTTCCACGTTCATTCTGTCCCTGGCTTCCTCGGCCCTGGCCCAATTGGGCGAGGTGCCCAACCCGGAAACAGGGGCGCTGGAGCCGAATCTGGACATGGCGCGCCACACCATCGACGTGCTGACCATGCTGCGCGACAAGACGCACGCCTGTCTGGACGACGAGGAACGCCGCCTGCTGGAAGGCGTTCTCTATGAAGTGCGCATGAAATACGTCATCAAGACGCGCTGAACGCGGGATGGGCGGCGGTTCCGGGGGACGGGAGAACGCCTTTCGCAGGGATTCCCGTTCCCCGATCCCCCGCCTTTCCTGAACATTTTATCCGGGTTCGGTACGCAAGACGCTCTGCCGGAACAGTTCCTGCCTGTCCGTCCCCCGGCGTCGCGACGAAAGAGGCGAAACGTGCGTTTGCCTGATGATGGGATATTCAAAGAGTTTTTTGCTTTTGAACGTATTCTGAACGCACCCTTTATTGGAAGGACAGTTTGATGCAAGACATGATTCGAGTCGGACTCATCGGCGTCACGGGCTACACGGGCATGGAACTGACCCGCCTGTTGGCCGGTCATCCCCGCATGCGGCTGACCCTGGCCTCGTCCCGCGCCGAGGCGGGCAAACGGCTGGGAGAATTTTATCCCTTCCTGGAGCACCTGCCGGGAGCGGACGTGATCATCACCGCGCCGGACGCCGATGCGGCCGCCGCGGCCTGTGATCTGGTCTTTCTGGCCGTGCCCCACGGCGCGGCCATGGAACTGGCCGGGGAACTGCATGCCCGCGGCGTCCGGGTCGTGGACTTGTCCGCGGACTTCCGCATCCGCGACGCGGCCACCTACGAAGCCTGGTACAACGTCCCCCACACCCGCGCCGCGCTCCTGAAGGAAGCGGTGTACGGCCTGCCGGAACTCTACGCCCCGGCCATCGCCGGAGCCATGCTGGTGGCCAATCCCGGCTGCTATCCCTCTTCCGCCATTCTGGGCCTGTACGCGGCGTTGCGCCACAACTTCATTCTCGCCGACGACATCGTCATCGACGCCAAGTCCGGAACCACGGGCGCGGGC
>CASQEL010000130.1 GCA_949427775.1 uncultured Desulfovibrionaceae bacterium | reverse complement strand
TCCCATGTCTGATTCCACGACCTTCCAAATCCCCGTTTCGAGCGCCGTTTCCTCCTCCACCCCCAACCGTTCCCGCCGGGTTGCTCCTGAAAGCGTCCCGGCATGTCCGCGGCATAGCGACAGGATGGACGCTCTGTATGAAGCGCGCGCCCTGTCTGTCTTCCTGCAGGAAGCCGTGGAACGGCTGCTTTCTCCAGGGGACTTTCTTTTTCCGGAAGATGTCCCGTGGGGTGCGAGACTCTGCTTCGACCTGCTTAACGACAAGCTTGCTATCGCCCTTGGGGAGCGGGATTTTCCGTTCACTAAATATGGGGCGGACGCCGTTCTCCGGAACTCCGAACAGGAGGATTCCAGCCATGCGTAGCGGCAACTCCCCTGAACTGCGGCGGCGCGTTCTTGACGCCCTTGCGTCCGCGGATCTGGTAGTGGACGGCGCTCCGGACTGCTCCGGGGAGCTGGCGTACTGCGGCACGACGAAGAAACCAAGCGGCACGGACGGGCGCTATGCGGTGCACCTGGACTGGCCGCCCAATGTCTGGCTTTGCAATTACCACGAGGGCGGCGAGGGCCGGACGGTTCCCCTCTGGGAAAAGGGCACGCTTGACGCCATGCCCGAGGCCGAACGCGAAGCCCTGCGGGAGCGTATCCGGCAGGAGAAGGAGGAGGCCGCGCAACGGCTCGAAGAACGCCGCAGGGAGATCGCCAGGCGTGCAAGCGGGCTGTTCCGCTCTCCAAAGGTCTTTCCCCCTGCCGGGCCGGATAACGCCTACCTGAGCCGCAAGGGCGCTCTTCCTCTGGGCGACTTGCGGGAGGCACAGGACGGGCGACTGGTGGTTCCGGTGCTGAATGCGGAAGACCGGATTGTAAACCTGCAATTCATTGCCGGAGACGGAACCAAGCGGTTCCTCAAGGGCGGGGAAAGTGGGGGCTGCTACTGCCCCATACCGGCAAGGGACGGGGACGAGGACGGCCCCCTGCTCATCGGTGAGGGCGTGGCTACCGTGCTTTCCGTCTGCACGTCCACAGGGCACGCCGGGCTTGTGGCCTTCTACTGCGGCAATCTGGAAGCCGTGGCGCGTGTGGCGCGGGAGAAATACCCGGAGCGGGAAATCATTCTTTGCGCCGACAACGACTGCGAAACCGGGGGCAATCCCGGCGTCACCAGGGCAACCGCCGCCGCGCGGTCCGTGGGCGGCACACTGGCCGTCTGCCCGGCGCATGAGGGACGGGCAACGGATTTCAACGACCTTCACCAGGCGCGGGGGCTGGACGCCGTGCGGGCGGTGATTGAAAAGGCGCGGGAAGCCTCTCCTGTCCACCTGCCGGAGAAGGCCGGGGCGTATCGTTGCCTGAATATCGCGGACTTCATCCAACGGGAATATCCGCCGCGCGACATGATTCTTGCCCCTGTTCTGGCCGTTCAATCCCTCAGCATGATTTTTGCCATGCGTGGGGTGGGAAAGACGTTCTTTGCCCTGTCCTGCGCCTATGCCGTGGCAAGCGGCGGGGGCGTGTTCGGGCGGTGGTTCGCCCCGCGTCCCGCCCGTGTCCTGTACATCGACGGGGAAATGCCCGCCGTCACCTTGCAGGAACGCCTGAAAAACATCGCCATGAGCGCGGAGAGTGACATAACCGACCCGGACATGCTGCGGATTCTGACGCCGGACGAACAGGATGGCCCCATGCCGAACCTTGGAACGAAGGAAGGACAGGAGGCGGTGGAACCGTTTCTGGAAGATGTGGCTCTTGTCGTGGTGGACAACATCGCAACGCTCGCTCGAACCGGCAAGGCCAATGATGAAGATTCCTGGATGCCCGTTCAGGAGTGGCTCCTGACCTTGCGCCGTCGCGGCGTGTCCGTGCTGCTCGTCCACCATGCCGGAAAAAACGGCTCACAGCGCGGCACAGGCGCGAAAGAGGATATTCTTGATACCGTCATCGAGCTGAAGCGTCCCGGCGATTACAGGGCCGAACAGGGCGCAAGATTCGAGGTGCACTTCACCAAGGCGCGGGGCTTGTACGGAGAGGACACGGAACCCTTTGAAGCCATGCTGACCATTGACGAGCGCGGGCAATGCTCATGGACGACCCGCAAAGTGGAAGACGCGATTGAACTACGGATAAGAGAATTGCTTGAATCCGGATTCTCGGAACGCGAGATAGTCGAAGAGCTGAAAGATGCCCATGTAGGCAGAACACGAATTCGCAGGATTAGGCAAGAATTTGAATCCGAAGGCAAGAGCCTTTCCAGGTCGAAAGGCGGGGCCGGAACCCATCGGAAAGGGCCTGATCGCACCTGAAATTCTAACTGGTCTTACTGGTCTTGTCCCTATAGGCGATACCAGTAAGACCAGTTGAGGAAAACGTCATGAAGAGCAAGACCAGTTGCGGACGCGTTGTGAACACGTTCAGCCTGAAAGCGTTGATACAAGCCAATTTTTCAACTGGTATCGCGAGACCAGTTGAAGACCGGTTGAGACCAGTTGCGGAAAAAGGGGCAAAAACAGCGATACCAGTTGCGGTCCATTTGAGGGGTCAACTGGTATCGCCTTCAGAGTCGAAGAGTCCGGCGCAAAAGGTGGGGATGACGGGGGAAGGGCAATCCTCCTCTGTGATAGAATTAGGCAATAAATCGCCCTCCCGTCTCAATGCCCCGTCCAACCTCTGGCCCTACCTCCACCAGCTCAACGAACAGGGCTTCTTTCTGGAACCCGTCGACGGCAGGGGGCTTGTGCTGCACCATGACGCTCCCCTGCCGGAAGAGTTCAAGGCGCACATGGCCGCATGGGTGCGGGCGCGCTTTCGCGTGCTGGTGCGGGAGATGGGCGGCTGCCGGGGGATGAAACTGCCCGTGGCGGTGGAAGTGGCGTGTCGGAATATGGACAATGCCTTCCTTCCGGACGAGAGAATTTTTCATTTCAGCCCTCAAAATATGAAATCCTTATCCCGGCAAGGGAAAGGACCGAAACGCGACGAGAACCCCGTTTCCGGGCCGTATCGAGGGCACGAAGACCTGATGTCCGGAAATCCGCCATGCGTGGAGGTGACGCCATGAAAATCATCATCGACAGCCGGGAGCAAGCCCCGTTCGCCTTTCGGCATGAGCGGTATGCCGCGACGGTGGAGGCGGGGGCGTTGACCGTGGGGGACTATTCCCTTGCCGGACTGGAAGACAGGGTAGCCGTGGAGCGCAAGAGCCTGTCTGACCTCGTGCAATGCCTGGGCAGGGAACGGGAACGCTTCGAGCGGGAACTTGCCCGAGGCGCGGCCCTGGATGCCTTCGCCGTGGTGGTGGAAGCGGCGTGGGCGGAACTGGCCGGGGGACAATACCGAAGCCGCCTGAACCCGCACGCGGCTTGCCAGAGCGTGCTTGCTTTCGCGGGGCGGTATCGTGTGCCCTTCCTCTTTGCCGGAAGCCGGAGCGCGGCGGAATACATGTGCTGGGGATTCCTCCGGCAGTATAGGGGGCGCGGAAGCGGTGGAAGGCCATTGTGAAGGCCCACGGCGACGCGGCGTGACCACCTCCACGAATGCCCGGCGATGCGGCGTAGCGGGCACAGGCCGGGGGTAGTCAGGAAAAGTCCGGTTTTCTCATGTCAGAGCAGGCGCGGGGCTTGCAAGCGCCCCCATAAAAAGGGCGCGGCTGCAAGCCCCGTGACGGCGGCGTTTCGCCCCGAAGGGGCGCGGGGGGCGGCGACTGCGAAGCACGCCGCATGGTGGGCGGGGAGCGATGGAGCGAGGCAGCAGGCCTGCATGCCAGCGGGACAGGTCACTTCTTCCCACTGCCGGTCAGATGTCCCAACCGCTGGCACAGCGGCCTGCACCGAGCGGGCGGACCGCGCCGCGTGGGGGCGCACCTTAACGCCCGGCCCCCCTACAGAGGGGGGAAAGGGCGTGCGCGGCGGGTCGGGGGGTGGGTCCGGCTGACCGCGAAGCGCACCACCACAACACCCCGCCGCGCCAGACTTCTCATGCCGGAAAGACGGATGCCCCTGCCACTCCCGCCGGGGGGACAGGAAAAGGCGGAAGCAAGGCGAGGGCTTGCGCTCTATCGGGGGGCATGGTTATTTTTCAGTGGACACCAAGGAGGCTTCATTATGACTGTCATCACTTTTGACACTCTGACATACAGCAAGACGTTACAGGCTGCGGGAATGCCACAGGAGCAAGCGGAAGCTCTTGCAAAAGCGCAAAAAGCCGCGCTTGATGAAATGATTTTGGCAAAAGATCTCGCCACTCAGGCGGACATCTTGCGTCTTGAAAACAAGATGGAAACCAACAAACACGAAATCCTCAAGTGGATGATCGCTACAATGGTTGCCCAAACGGCGCTGATTGTGGCCGTTATCGCCTTCCTCAAATAAGCTCACGGCAGGGCTGACGCACGGCAAAGGCTCTCTGTTCGCAGGGAGTCTTTCCTGTTTTCCGGGGGATATTCCTGCAAAAGGGGCAAAAAGCAAGTAAAATCACCCAATCCAGCAAAACGCTACGGATGCTCCTGCAAAAGGGGCTGAACAGAAGAGGCCCCTACCTCCCGCCATGAAAAAGGTAGTAAATTCAGCTACGGCGATTTGCCGTCTGGAATATGCTCCACGCGCCCACGAGGGGCGCGAAACGGGCACAGATGAACAAGGGAAGCGCAAGGACGAGAAATTGCTCTGGCGGACTGTGGGGGGCCGTATTTTGTGAGTGGGGAACCTTGCCCGGAGAGGAAAGTTGACGCCCTGGTTGACGGTGTACCTCCCCCGGAAACCGTTTCCGGTGAGGCCGTTACTGTCGGAATCGGCAACGATACGCAAGCAGTCCCGGCAAGGTGGAGGCCTTCCGGGCTGTTTCATTTTCGGGGCTCAGACGGTGAATGCGGGCTGTTTCAGGCCATACCGAAGGGACGCGCCGGGGGTGTGCATCTGTTGGCGAAGAAAAGAAAGGCCGCCCATTACGGGCGTCCGGAGTTCACTTCAGGAATCAAGTCCTTACGGAAAACACTCCGTAAGGGCTTTTTGCTTTCCCCGCACACAAGCAAAAATGGGATTTCCTCCCCGTCCAAGAGGCATTCCCCCGCCAAGTAGAAGCTACAGAATCCCAGACAAACTACGGCTTGTTGTCTGCATGGCATCGCTGTTTGTATGGGGACAGGGAGTACACGGATGGGAGGGGAAAGCGTGTTTCCTTAAAGGCTCGGCCGGCTGTCCCCGATAAAGTACCGGGAAAAGCCGGCCGTTTACTTCACGCCCGACGGGGCTTTTTTACCTGTCTGCTTGACAGCAGGGCTGACCACCCCACCTCCATGGAGTAGCTATTATACCCGGCCAGTCCCGTTCGGAAAAGGTATCGTTCTGCATCTCTTCTTTGTCTTTCCGGCTTCCTCTTTCGCCCATTGCAGATAAGGCTCCGCCCAGCCCGACAAACAAGGCAGATCTTCTTCCACCAAATCATCCAAATCCTCAAGCTCGGATGTAAGACGCAACGCATGGACCCGCTTGAAAATTTCCGGGACGGCTGCCAGATTCCGCAACCGAAGGACGCGCTCTTCTTCGCCCTCTCCGTCATAGCCGGTGGTCAGCATCATGGCCGGAAGCAGGGCATACCAGTAGAGCAGAACCTCGGCGGCAGTCTCGCCCGCTTTGCCCCCGGCTGCCAGCCTGCCCGCGGCCAGAGGCATAACAACCTCCGCCAGAGCCAAAACATCCATCTTCGTAACGGATGTTATTTGGGGTTGGGAAAGGACGCCGGTCTCCGCCAGTGTATTCCAAATCGGCTTGCCATAGGCGACATAAGCCAGTTCTTGCTCCCCATCAATATACGCTCCTGAAGGGAGAAAACCTGTGCGGTCTGTCAGACTCCGCGCGGCGTCGCGCTCGTGCTCAGGCAATTGCTCAATAGGCACGCGCGCCAGAAACCCCATTTGTATGAGCTGTTCCTCCACTCGCAACATGGTGTATCCGCAATCACACTGATCTTGCATTCGATAGAGGTGATAACAAATGTCACGAGGGGGGATGTCGTTCGCCCGGGAGTCCACGCTACCCGCCAGCAAGCGCACGGTGCTTTCGATCATATCCTCAATTTGATGCATGGACATATGAACACGCTCCTTTCCCCGGCATAAAGTGAAAGCGAAAGAGATACCCCTGATCGTATGGAGCATTTTCAGGTTGAAATGCGCTCTTGGGGGCTGCTCGCCCCCAAACCCCTC
>CASQEL010000129.1 GCA_949427775.1 uncultured Desulfovibrionaceae bacterium | reverse complement strand
CCTCCGGAC
Source organism: uncultured Desulfovibrionaceae bacterium (assembly GCA_949427775.1). Taxonomy (GTDB): domain Bacteria; phylum Desulfobacterota; class Desulfovibrionia; order Desulfovibrionales; family Desulfovibrionaceae; genus CASQEL01. The sequence goes on along the minus strand of CASQEL010000129.1, from coordinate 6,192 downwards.
GCCGCCACGCTGGAGCCTGTGTACGCCGATTCTCCCGAAGGCCTGGCGCTCGTCCGCCACTCCGCCGCGCACATTATGGCCGCCGCAGTACAGAAGCTGTTCCCCAAGGCCAAAGTGACCATCGGCCCTTCCATCGACAACGGTTTTTACTATGATTTCGACGTGGAACGCCCGTTCTCCAGCGATGATTTCCCGGCCATCGAAGCCGAGATGCAGAAGATCGTCGCGGCCGCTCATCCCTTTGTGCGCACGGAAATTTCCAAAGACGAGGCCTTGCGCAGATTCAAGGAGCTGGGCGAAACCTACAAAGTTGAAATCATTTCCGATCTTCCGGGAGACAGCGTGTCCCTGTATCAATGTGGGGATTTCGTGGATCTCTGCCGCGGACCGCACGTGCCGCATACGGGATTCGCCAAGGCCGTCAAGCTGCTGTCCGTGGCCGGGGCCTATTGGCGTGGAGACGAAAAAAATCCCATGCTTTCCCGTCTTTACGGAACGGCCTTTGCGGACGAAAAAGCCCTCAAGGACTATCTGCACCGTCTGGAAGAGGCCAAACGCCGCGACCATCGCAAGCTGGGGCGCGAGCTGGATCTCTTCACCTTCCATGAGGATGTGGCGCCGGGCATGGTGTTCTGGCTGCCCAAGGGCATGCTTGTGCGTACCATTCTGGAAGACTTCTGGCGCAAGGAGCATCTGAAGCGCGATTACGACATCGTGCAGGGGCCGCAACTGCTGCGTGTGGAAACCTGGCAGCGTTCCGGGCACTATGACAACTACCGCGAGAACATGTACTTTACGCAGATCGAGGACGATGCCTACGGCATCAAGCCCATGAACTGCATTTCGCACATGCTCATTTACAAAAATTCTCTGCGCAGTTACCGGGATCTGCCGCAGCGGTATTTCGAGCTGGGCGTGGTGCACCGGCATGAAAAGTCGGGTGTGCTGCACGGGTTGTTGCGCGTGCGTCAGTTCACCCAGGACGACGCGCACATTCTATGCGCTCCCGAGCAGCTGGAAGACGAAATCATCAAGGTCATCGGCCTGATCCGCGACCTCATGCAGTTGTTCGGTTTTGAATACAAGGTGGCGGTGTCTACCCGACCGGAAAAAAGCATCGGCACGGACGAAGCGTGGGAAGTGGCCACCTCGGCGCTGATCAAGGCTGTGGAACGAGCGGGCATTCCCTACACCATCAATGCCGGAGACGGGGCGTTCTACGGTCCGAAAATCGATGTTCGCCTGCTGGACTGCATCGGCCGCGAGTGGCAGTGTTCCACTATTCAGTGCGATTTCACCTTGCCGGAACGATTCGATCTGGTATATGTGGGGCAGGATGGCGAAAGGCACCGGCCGGTCATGGTCCACCGCGCCATCATGGGATCGTTGGAGCGCTTCATAGGCGTGCTGATTGAACAGTACGCCGGGGCGCTGCCCACCTGGATCGCGCCCGTGCAGGCCCGGCTGCTCACGGTCACCGACGCCCACAATGATTTTGCCGAAAAAGCGCGCGAACAGTTGCGCTCCATCGGCGTACGCGTGGAAGCCGATACGCGAAATGAGAAACTCGGCTTCAAAGTCCGTGAAGCGCAGCTCGCCAAGATCCCCTATATTCTCGTGGTGGGGGACAAGGAACTGGAAGCGGGCGGCGTGAACGTCCGGTTGCGCAGCGGTGAAAACCTCGGTTGCAAAACATTGGCCGAGGTAGCCGAGCTGATCCGCGCGGATTGTGAGGAACCGTTTAAAAAGGGAGGGATGCGCTATAGCTTCGCCTAATATGAGACCGCGGCGCGAGATGCCCCAGGATGGGGTGCGCCGCAACGAGATGATCCGTGCCCGTGAAGTGCGGGTCATCGGCGCGGAAGGAGAGCAGTTGGGGATTTTGTCCCGCAACGATGCCATTGCTGCCGCCAGGGAGGCGGGGATGGACCTCGTGGAGGTCGCGGCCACCGCCGAGCCGCCCGTATGTCGGATCATGGACTACGGGAAGTTCAAGTACGAGCAGCAGAAAAAGAAGCAGGAAGCCAAAAAACGCCAGACCGTGGTGCAGATCAAGGAAATCAAGGTTCGCCCCAAAACGGACGATCATGATTACGAAACCAAGGTCCGGCATATCCGTCGTTTCATTGAGGAAGGCGACCGCTGCAAGGTGACGGTGTTTTTCCGCGGGCGTGAAATTGTCCATAAGGATCGCGGTATTTCCATCCTTGAGCGCGTGGTGCAGGACACCCAGGATATCGCCAAGGTGGATCAGGAGCCGCGCGCCGAAGGACGGACGCTGCAGATGCTGCTGGTGCCCAAAAAGTGACGCCGTCCGTACGGAAACGGTTTTTGCGTCTTTTTTCTCCTTGCGCCCGTCGGAGAATTGAGGCAGACTGCTGCCTCTCCGTGCTGCAATTTTCGAGCGCGGGTGTTCACACGGCTTCCATCCGTCGGTGACGGAATCCGTCGGCGGACGGAGCCCGCTGAGCGAAACATATTACAGCAGGATCCCTTCCGGGACCGTTGCTGAAGGAGAAACTCATGCCCAAGATCAAAACCCGGCGCGCCGCCGCCAAGCGTTTTTCGGTCACCGGCAGCGGCAAGTTCAAGCGTCGCCGCCAGAACCTGCGCCATATTCTGACCAAGAAAAACGCCGGCCGCAAAATGCGCCTCGGCCAGAGCACCCTTGTGGACAGCACCAACGAGAAAGCCGTCCGCCGCATGCTCCCCAACGTGTAGCGTCCCGAAGCCGCATCCGGACCTGCGCCGGGGCGGAGAGGCGTGTTCCGTTGTGTTGCGAACATGTTCCCTGTGAATTTTTTTCCATTCGGCTGGCATGATCTCCGCCTCGCCGGATGCAGATGGAGGATATATCCATGCGCGTAAAGAGAGGTCTTGCCGCTCATCGTCGGCATAAAAAATATTTGGACGCTGCCAAGGGATTCCGCGGCGGCCGCAGCCGCCTGTACCGTACCGCCCGCGAAGCCGTCGAGCGTTCGCTGCAGTACGCCTTTGTGGGCCGCAAGCAGCGCAAACGCGAATTTCGCCGGTTGTGGATTCTGCGTATCAACGCCGGCACGCGGGAACACGGCATGTCCTACAGCCGTTTCATCTTCGGTCTGCAGCAGGCCGGCGTGGAACTCAACCGCAAGGTGCTTGCCGACATGGCCGTGCGCGCCAAGGAAGATTTCGCCAAACTGGTGGACGTGGCCAAGGCCGCGTTGCAATAACTCGTTCAGAAACAGCAACATGCCGCCAGGGAGGGTCGCGTAGCCGACTGCTGCATATTACGGCCGGGCGCGTTACGTGCCTCCCGGCGTATGCCGCAGGAAACATCATGGACCTTCTCAAGGAATTGGAAAGCCTGGTCCCGGAGCTCGAAAGAGGTCTCGGCCAGGCTTCTTCGCTATCGGAACTGGAAGAGCTGCGCGTGGCTTTTCTGGGTCGCAAGGGCCGGTTGGCCCGCATCATGTCCAGCCTGCCGGGGCTGGCTCCGGCCGAGCGCCCCGCCGTGGGCCAGAAGGCCAACGAGATCAAAACCGCGCTCACCGAACTCTTCGATGCCCGCAAGGAATCCCTGGACGCCGCACGGGAGGCGCGAGCGCTGGCCCGCTTTGATCCCTCCCTGCCGGGTCGCGCGCCGTGGCGCGGTTCCCTCCACCCCACCACGCTGGTCATGGAGGAAATCTGTGATATTTTCCGGGAATTGGGCTATGATGTGGCTTCCGGCCCGGAAGTGGAAAACGATCATTACAATTTCGAGGCCCTGAACATGCCGCCGGAGCATCCCGCCCGCGACATGCAGGATACCCTGTACATTACCGAAAATGTGCTGATGCGCACGCATACCTCGCCGGTGCAGGTGCGGACCATGCTTTCCCGCAAGCCGCCGCTGGCTGTGGTGGCGCCGGGCAAGGTGTACCGCCGCGACTCGGATCTCACCCACACGCCCATGTTCCATCAGATCGAGGGGCTGCTGGTGGGACACGATGTGAGCATGGCCGATCTGCGCGGCACGCTGACCGCCTTTTTGCGCGGCGTGTTCGGCGGCGAAACACGGGTGCGCTTCCGTCCCAGCTTCTTTCCTTTCACGGAGCCCTCGGCCGAAGTGGATATTTCCTGCTGCATCTGCGGCGGCGCGGGCCATGTGAACGGAGAGCCCTGCCGCGTCTGCAAGACCACCGGCTGGGTGGAAATCCTGGGTTGCGGCATGGTGGACCCGGCGGTTTTTGAAGCCGTGGGTTACGATCCCGAAGAGTTCACCGGCTTTGCCTTCGGCCTGGGGGTGGAGCGTGTGGCCATGCTCAAGTACGGCATCGGCGATCTGCGGATGTTCTTTGAAAACGACGTGCGCTTTCTGGCGCAGTTCGGATAGGCGCCGTGCGCGGCGGACTGTCGGCGGCCTCCGCGGCGCTGGCCGGGTTGCTGGCGCTGGCATATCCCGCTGCCGGGGCGGCCGGAACTTCCGGCGCGCCTTACAGCGGCCTGGAGGGCGGCCCGCGCCATGCCTTCGGTCCGGACAGCGAGGGCAACGGCAAGGCGGACAGGCGGGCGCCCATTCCCACTGACGCCTACGGCAATCCCATTACCGGCGAAGGGGCCGCGAGCGCGCCGCGCGAGCGTCCCGGCGCGGGGGCTTACGGCGGTTACGGCAGACGTCCGGGGGCCTCGCGTCCGCTTCCCTCGGTGGAGGGACCGGCCAAATGGCATTTCCGCTGAACGCGGCGCGCCGCCGTCAATCCGGGGGCGACCGGCGGGCGCTGTTCTGAATGCTACGAACCATGTACGGGATATATAGGTATGTTGCTCAGTTTGAACTGGTTGCGGGAATTCGTTCCCTATGAAGGCACAGCGGAGCAGTTGGGCGCGCGCCTGACGATGCTCGGCCTGGAACTGGAAGAAATTCACCGACCCTATGACGCCATCAGGGACATCGTGGTGGGGCATGTGGTGGCGTGCGACCGCCACCCCGAGTCGGATCACCTCTCCATCTGCAAGGTGGACGCGGGGCAGGGCGAACTGCTGGATATCGTCTGCGGCGCGCCCAACGTGGCGCAAGGCCAGAAAGTGCCCGTGGCCCTGGTGGGGACCACCATGCCCGGCGGACTGGTGATCAAAAAAGCCAAATTGCGCGGCCAACCCTCGTTCGGCATGATCTGTTCCGAGCGCGAACTGGGACTGACCGAGGATCACGCGGGCATCATGGTTTTGTCGGCCGATGCCCCTGTGGGCGAAAAACTGGTGGACGTGTTGCCGTTGGACCGGGAAGTGTTGGACATCAGCATTACGCCCAACAGGGCGGACTGCCTGTCCGTCATGGGGTTGGCCCGTGAGACGGCGCTGGCTTTTGAACTGCCGTTTTCGTTGCCGCGGTTCACCGTGGAGGAATACGGCGACGACGCTTCGGCCTGCGTGCCCATCGAAATAGCCGATCCCGAGCTGTGCCGGCTGTACCAGGGCCGGATTCTGGACGGCATCAGCGTGCGTCCGTCTCCCATGCGCATCCGGTACCGTTTGCACGCCATGGGCGTGCGCCCGATTTCCAACATCGTGGATGCCACCAACTATGTTCTTCTGGAGTGCGGGCAGCCTCTGCACGCCTTCGATTTGGAAAAACTGGAAGGGGGCCGGATCATTGTGGCTCCTGCCCGGGAAGGGGAGCGTCTGGTGACCCTGGACGGGCAGGAACGCGTGTTGACCGGCAATGATTTGTGCATTCGCGATGCCGTGCGTCCCGTGGGACTGGCCGGCGTCATGGGCGGTCTGAATTCCGAAATTACGGACGCCAGCGGCGCGGTCTTCCTGGAAAGCGCGGTCTTCCGGCCGGGCGCCATTCGCAAGACGGCCCGGCGTCTGGGGTTGTCCAGCGAAGCGTCCTACCGCTTCGAGCGGGGCGTGGATCAGGTGGGCAACACCTGGGCCATGAACCGGGCCGCGGCCATGATGGCCGAGCTTTCCGGCGGCCGGGTGCGGCGGGGGATCTGCCGCGTGGAGCCCAGGCCCTGGAAGACGCCCCGGGTCGCATTCCGCCCGGCGCGCGCAAACAGTCTGCTGGGGGTGGAATTGACGCCGGAATTCGACGCCGGGGTTCTGCGGCAGCTCGGCTGTACCGTGGATGCCTCCGATGCGGTGTGCTGGCAGGTCGCCACGCCCAGTTGGCGTCATGATTTGACGCGCGAAGCCGATCTGATCGAGGAAGTGGGCCGGGTG